>JAQBTX010000025.1 GCA_027624795.1 bacterium
TGAGACATTCTAATAGTTGGATTTAATGGCCAATCCCATGACCCCGAGGGATTAAAGGCGTCCCCATCTCCTGACCCGCAACCTGACCCAGAGCAATTCTCAAATTCAACAGATTTAAGATGATTAAATGGATTTACTACCGTTGTACCGTCTTGAACAATGAAATGAAGATGTCCCCCAGAAGAGTTGCACGAGACACCAGGAATTACCGAAGCGATGGTCTCTCCTTTACTAACAGATCTCATTTCAACTTCAGTTCCAGCACCACTAATAATACCTTTTATTGCCGCATGTTCAGCTCTTGCTTGTGCAAGGAGTTGCTGATAGGTGTTTTCATCATTTTTAGTTACCGATAATAAGTTCTCTTTTGCACTTTGTTGAATAATGAGTGAATCTTGTTGTATATCTAGACTCACTTTCAAGGTATCTAATTCTTCAATTTTTCGCTCTCTTAGATCTTTTTGTTCTTCAAAATTGGTTTTTGCTCCCATAACTTGCAGAAGTGCTTTTTGATTTTGTGTTCTTGCAATCTGATAATATTTGAGTCTATTAGTAAGCATGGATGCATTGGTGCTATCAAGTACAATGTCCACCAGTGAGGCTTTTCTATTTTTGTAACTTGCGGTAATGCGTTCAATAAGTGTTTTTGATAAGGTATCAAGCGATGAATCCAAGCTATTAATTCGAGCACCTAAAACCGATATCTCTTTTTCTGTTTTAGTTATTTTCTCCTCAGTTTCTTCGATTTGGAGCGTTGTTATATACTCTTGAGTCCTCATATATTCTATCTGAGAAGAGAGTGTATCTTTTTCAGACTTTAGTTGTTTGAGTTTTGATTCGTATTCTTGAATTTTATTTTCCAAGTCACCCTTCTGATCTGCGATTGAATATGTAGGCTTTAGAAGAAGTATTCCCACAAGAAAGAGGAATATAATAAGGTAATTACGAACTAACTTCATATGTCTATTCTATAATAATTTTCTGTCATCCTGAGCCGATTCGGTCAAAGACTTATCTATAAAAGATGCTGAAACAAGTTCAGCATGACATAAAACTGGATCCCGCATCAAGTGCGGGATGACATCATTTTTATAAATACCTATTGGTAGCGGCGTAGCTTGAGAAGAGAGTAATAAACAAGCTAAAGAGTGCAGTAACGCCAAGAGTGAAAAGGATAAAAGGAATATTAAAAGGCCATACTTGAAGTTGCACTTCACTTAAAGAAATCGTTAATTCTGGTATTCCTGCAAAGAAAGTGGCAAGTACTGTATTGAGGGTAAGCATCGTACCAATAAGTATGATATTTGCCAGCACCGCTGCCATTATGCCAAGAGTCACACTTTCATTGACAAATGGTGCGCGAATATAACTATTAGTTGCTCCAAGAAGTTTTAATACTTGTATCTCATCACGCTTCAGAGCTATTTTAAATGATAGAGTTGTGGTTAATACAATAATCGACATAAACATCAGGTATGCAAAGAAAAAAGAGGCAGTTTTGCGAATGGATGAGGTGAGGTTAAGTAAATTATTGATAATATCTTTTTGATATTGCACTTCATCAACTCCTGGCATGCCACTTACAAATTCGGCTATTTCAGGCAAATATTCAGGCTTGAGCGCATCTATCTCTAAAGAAGCAGGAAGGATATCGGGTGAGGTCATTTCGAGAAGAAGTGGGTCATTTTCGGTAAATTCTTCATAGATTTTATATGCTTCATCTTGAGAAATATACGTTACATCTATTGCTTTATTGGTGGCTTTAATTTTATCTCGTATAGCAAAAATATCTTTTTCTGGTGTTTTAACTTGAAAATAGACTATGACGCGTGGTCTCGTCTCAACGTATCCCAGTAATCCTTGCAAAAAAGTAAGAATTACAAAAATTCCTCCCGATAAAAGAAGAGTAAAGAATAATACAGAAAGAGCCGCAAAAGTTTGATATGGAGTTCTGCGAAGAGAAGTAATAATTGTATTCACAGCTTATATCCTCCTTTCTTATTATCTTTAATAATTCGACCATCTTTAAGTACTAGCACTCGGCGTCGCAAGCTATTTACAATATCAGTGTTATGAGTAGCAAAAAGAATCGTTTTACTTATTGCCAGTTTTTTAAATATATTCATGATATCCCAAGCTGTTTTAGGGTCTAAGTTGCCCGTTGGTTCGTCGGCAAGAATAATCTTTCTGTTTCCTACAATAGCGCGAGATATCGCGACTCGTTGTAACTCACCAGCAGAAAGCTGCGCGGGAAATAATGTTTTTTTGTCTGAAATGCCTGTTAAAGCGAGCGCTTCTTCAACTTGTTTTCGTATCTCTTTTGTTGGGTACCCTTTTATTTCCATACTAATTGCAATATTTTCAAACACACTATCGTCAGGTAATATCTTAAAGTCTTGAAATACAACTCCAATTTTTTGACGAAGCTCTGCTACTCGTTTAAAATTCTTATGTGAAAATTGAAAGTCATCTATCGTAATAACACCTTCAGTAGGCACAAGCTCATGAAGTATTAATTTGAGAATGGTTGTTTTCCCCGCACCAGAAGGACCAACTAAATATACAAATTCGTTGTCTTCAATTTCAAATGTGGCGTCTTCAAGGGCAACATTTCCGAGTGGATATCGAACAGCAACTTGTTGAAAAGAGATCATAAAATACAGTATAACGGGAATCGAAGTGTATGTCTATTTGATTACCTCAATATAGCCTACATCCATAAGCCAGCCAGCCTTTTCTGCTGCAAAAGTTTGACCATTGATTGATACTTTTTTTCCAATAAATTCTGAAAGGTCTACTGTGGTGGATGTAAGATAAACGTATTGGGATTCGCCACCAGGCCGAACAAGATGGAAACTTCCTTCCCCATCAAGTCCACCCTCTTCGAGCGTTCCTTCAACCTCATCGGGAAAAGCTTCTTTATCTGTTATTCCGGCAGAAGTTTTTGCACCGGATGCATCTTTTGTTTCAACATTCTTTTTTGAGTTTGAAAATGAGCTAGATCCTCCGGTAAAGCTCTTAATCCCAAATCCCGTAAGGCTCCCCAACAAAAGAGCACCAATAACAACTCCAGTAACGAGGGGCCAAGGATTTTTACTATTTACCTGATTATTTATCATATGGAGCAAATGGGTGGGTGGTTTTTTGATCGGTTCCATATAAACTAGCATAGCATACGTGTACAGAAAATGCCAGATGTTACACTTTGGTTTGTTTAATGAATGCCTGTATGAATTCTTCGATATTTCCATCAAGCACGGCTTCGGCTTGATTATCTTCATAACCTGTTCTTAAGTCTTTGACTAATTTATAAGGATGAAGCACATATGATCGAATTTGTCTGCCCCAGCTTGCAGTTACATCTTTCTTATAGGAATCGATATCTTTTTCACGTTTTTGCTCTTCAATCTCCCACAATTTTCCGCGCAAGAGTTGAAGCGCGGTTTCTCGATTTTGTAATTGAGATCGTTCTTTTTGGCAGGTTACGGTAATGCCGGATGGTTTATGAATAAGGCGAACTGCTGTTGATACTTTATTTACATTTTGTCCACCTGCGCCACCTGATCTAAAAAACTGCCATTCGATTTCATCGTCTTTAATCTCAATTTCTTTATCTTCAATGATAGGAAATACTTCAACAAGTGCAAACGATGTTTGTCGAAGTTTGTCTGCATTAAATGGGGATTGTCGTACGAGTCGGTGGACACCTGCTTCAGCCTTTAGTAGGCCATAAGAATATGTTCCATGAACATTTAAGATGGTACTTTTTACTCCAGCTTCTTCGCCAGGTACCATATCTACTTCTTCCCACTTCCAGCCCTTTGACTCAAAATATCGGGTATACATACGAAGCAGCATTGCTGTCCAGTCCATGGCTTCAGTGCCTCCTTGCCCAGCATGTATACCAAATATTGCCTCTCCTTTGTCGTGCCTACCTGACAAGAAAAGTTGGATTTCATATTTATCTATAAGTTTTTTCACTTCAGCATATTCACCTTCTGCAAGGAGAAGCTCCATCATTTCTAGGTCATCAACCTCTTGCTTCATGTCATTGATCCGCTTCATCACCTCACCAGCAGCTTCATGATCTTCCCAAAAGTTTTGTTCATAGGTGCGCGCTTCTAGAGATTGAATTTCTACTTTTTTCTCAGCAGGATTTATACGTTTACAAATTTGTGCAAACGTCGCCTTTAATGTATCAATTTCTTGTGTGTCCATAGTAGTTGATCATATCTTACCATAAGAAGGAAATCTGGTCGCATGAGGGGAACAAGGGTAAGAGTGCGCTCTTCTTAACTCAACATCTGTCATTCCCCCGAGTACTCGGGGGAATCCAAGATATCAATACATGGATCCCCGCATGCGCGAGGATGACATGACACTATACGATACAATTTTGTCAAAGACCGTGAGCTGTTTCGATAAAGGTGTAATTAAGAGCCTTACAAAAAGAAAAATGTTCTTAATTGGTTCTACACTGCTTTTGGTATGCTTCGGATGAGTAGACCATTTTGGTGACTTCTTCTTTTAATCCTTCTGACCAACATTGCCAATTTTCTTTTCCACATTCCTTTACTTTGCTATCAAAAATTTTAGCCATGAAGCGAATTGATTGAGATGAAGGGTCTTCGAATTTTAATGCAGCTTCATCAAGTGCATTTCGGTCTTTATCATCGATTAGAAAATATAGGTATGCTTGATTTAGAAATGCAGCAACCTCTTTTTCAATACAATCTAATGCATATGCATTTTTGAGTTGGAGAATGTGAGTAACTTCATGGGCTATTACCATTGCGGAAAAAACTGGAGGTTCATTTTGAAAGTGTGCATTTAAATACACTTTGTTTGTTCCAGTTTTATTAAATTGAGATGGCAAAATATATCCTTCTTTACTCCCTTCCATATCTTCATATAAGATATCGATATACTGCAGTTCTTCTACAAGCAGAGGGTAAAAATCAGACATATTATCTTTTAATATTTTGAAAGCACTGTTAGTTACTTTTTGATTTCTATAGACTGTATTTATCAGCGGGTTCTTTTGAAAATAATGAATAACACTAGACAAAAAATACCAATCAAAATTACAATAATAATTTTTGAGATTTTAGAAGATTTTTTTACCGCCATATATCAAGCGTACTAAAACATTATGGTATTTGTTGTATTTATTTCCATTTTTCTCTCACAGAACATGTCAACGAGGGGAGCAGATATAAGCATGCTAACTACCTAAAGCGTGTAGATGTGTAGATAGTATTTTCGTCGTTAGCTTATTTCATATGGGATAACCTAATTATTACTATATACCATATTAAGAATTTATCAAGATAAAAGTTCGAAAATCGTCTATCCTGGCGAGCGGTGATTATTGTTGAGTCATAGTATATAATAACCTTATGCCCGAAGATCTCCCCAAACAGATCATTAAAAAAACTCAAGTCTCTTTTTTGGTCACAAAACTAGGGTTATATGCAATTAGTATTACAGCCCGTTGTAAAGGAAAAAACGATTTAAAAGTAGAAATTGACGAGCTATCGTTTAGAGAGATTCCACCGAAAGACAATGTCCAAAAATATGACATTCCTCCCGCTTGGAATGGAACAAAACTAAAAGGCCTATCACAGACAAATATTTTTATATTATTGTTGGATGAAGGAGAGCATGTTATTGATTTTACTCCTGAAGGGCAGGCAAAAGTTGAGAAGTTTAGTTATTGGCAAATTGAAGATCCAACTCACGTCGAATTTAATCTCAATCAACAAGCCGATGAAGGTGATAAAAGACCATGGTTTACTTTTGCCTTGGTAGATTTGCCACTCAAATCAATTGAGGCAGAAATTACTGTTAACTGGCACTATTTCGATGGTGATGATGTTAAGTTGATTATTGATAATCAGGTTGAGGAAAATCCAAGCTCAAGACTCTGGAAAGATTGGATTTGGCACGCTACACCAAAACAACTCTTGAGTGGTCCGAAAAAAGAACAAAAAGTTATCACTAAAGATTTTCCCAAAGAAATTCACTATGTTGAATTCTGGGCAGACAAAACTCCGACTTTACACAACATTATCCTCGATTTGGGTAACTTGAAATCAGAGCCCGCACAACCTGAACCTACAAATATTCCAACTGTTAAGAATCCCAAATGGACAGGTGACTTTTCTGACGATACTGATCAGGTCATATTAGCTCGAGCCCTATTTGGCGAAGCGAGGAATACTTTAGTGCCAGATGAAGCAAGAATAGCCATAGGTTGGGTAGTAAAAAATAGAGTTGAAAGCTCAGGGTGGCCAAACACTTATTGGGAAGTTATTACCACTCCATCTCAGTTTAGCTCTTTTAATATCGGTGATGACAATCGCCTATTTGTTGAAGACCCGCTTCACAAAAATAACGCGATAGACAAAAAGGCTTGGGAACATACCTACGATTTAGCAAAGAAAATCATTGAAGGTGAAATTACCGATCCCACTCAAGGGGCGAATCATTACTATGACGATAGCATTGGTGTTCCTGGTTTGGCCAAAGATCGAAAGCCCACTTTAACCATTAGCTATATCAACCAGTATGAAGAGGAAGCTAATATTTTCTTTTTAAACTTATGAAACTGAGATATTTCTTTGCCTGCTTCGCTGTCTTGATAAGTTTAGTTTTTTATTTACGATTACCTAAACAAGATCAAAAGGCTCAAGCGATTTTTTCCCCTGTGGCCGCCAATCCCACAAATTTAATTGATATCAGTAAGCTAACTTTGGATGCTTATAAGCACATCTCAGAAGAAAACGGTGCTGTATTTGTATTAAAAAATAACTCTCAGAAACAAGTTTACTTTGATGATAAACAGCTTCAATCACTAGAGATATCGCCTTCCCAGAAACAGGCTGCTTTTTATTACGACCCAAACGAAACAGACGAACTTAAAGAACACGAGCTCTCTCTTATGATTTTTGGCTTAACTAATAAAAGTGTTAAAGAAGTTTTTCATACAACTCATCCTTCTTGGGATGTGAGGAGTAACTTACATTGGCTAGGAAATAACCACCTCTTTTTCTTGCGACATTGCGGTACTGCCTGTCAAGGTATTACTCTATTAAATATTGAAACTGGCGAAACCAAAAATGCAGTATTGTCTTACTCTTCTTTTCCTGATCAACCAGAAATTACATCTTTTCAAGATTGGCTTGGACGAGAATATCAAATGGGTGGATTAGTTCGTGAAGTAACCTCTCAAACGGTCGATAATAATCACTATCTAGTATTTATTTTAGAAGATGAAGCGGGGAAAAGCTTAGGTGAGAAAAGAATACTTTTTTCAGACTCAGAAATGAGTACTCTATCATCAGCCAAATTGTAAGAACCGGTTGACTTCTTTAACCGTCCACTTCGGACAATCTCCTCCAAAGGCGGACAGGCAGCTCGCTAACCCAATCAATTTTTCTGAATTTATACCATCGTTCGAGGGTTTTATCTAAAATCAGTTCCGACGATTATTATGATATCAGCAGCGTCATCTTCATTAAGGGTTTCAAATTCCACTTCACCTTCCAATTCAGATGCAATATCTTTCGCCATCAATTTTTTAAGATCGTCTCCATCTTTTTTTGTTTGAATCACGGTTACCTCGAAATCAAAGGCATCGGCATTGGCAGTAAGGATGCTTTCATACCCAGCTTCTTGCAAGAAGCTTTTTACTACCCCTGCTTTGCCACTCACGCCAGATCCATTGAGTACTTTCACCGATATACCATCTCGTTTGATCTCTGGAGCCGGAGTTGGTGTTGGAGCTTTGGTAGGAATTGGTTCAGGTGTTGGAGTGGGTTTGCTAAAGCTTGGCAAACGTATCGAAGAAAATGATGGCAACGTAAAACCTAATTGAATCGTACCCATTTTGGCAAGCCCAAACAATACCCCAAAGGTAAGAATGAACGAGAGGATGAATATGATGAGACCCTTCTTATTTATGGGAAAGGATATGCTTATCTTTGGAAGCGAAAAACGAGGTCCATTCAGATTTACTTTAGCGCTTCCCCCTCTTTTGCCTTTCAGAAGGGTGAATTTTGTTTCTTCTTGGGTAAAAATAAAACCACCCAATAACATATCATATTCTAAAATGGGAAGCTCTTTATTTTCTGGCCCCGCAAGCATTTTTAAATAATCTGCATAAAAATGAGGAATAATTTTTTTTACTGGATTCGTCCAAACACCAACATCCTTTGTGAAGGTATCTTGTCTAATTTTTGCAGATTGAGCGCCAGACAACAGAAGTCGATTAAGCCGATTACCTTTTGCTTCATAATGAGCAGCTTGCTTATGAAGAATTTTTTCAATCTTATCATCTTTTCCAATTTTTTCTGTCCAATGCTCTGAATCAAATAATCCAAAAGAGTCATACATATATCCGGACAGCCGGTCATTGGCGTAAGAAACGTACCAAATATTTTCTTTCTTATTGGCACGCAGTGTTTTTTCAAACAGTTTAAAATAAGCTAGTGATGCAGGAACTACTGCAGTAAGTTTTAGGTCCAAGAGATCGAGTGGTTGTTCAAATGCATCAATTACTGCTCGATGCACCAAATAGAACAATATCATCTTCTTACCTTCACTCTCACGAATAATGTAATCGTAATGACTATTATCAATGTCGATATTAAGAATCGATCTGGCCTTTTCTCGCAAATATGAATCAAGTACTGACTCATTCACATCTACTGGCATATCGAGGCGAAAGAAGGAAAAGGATTCTTGCGGAAGAATAAGAGTACAATTTTTCTCCTTCATGCTCCCCTTCGCAGAAAGTCGTTCAACTGTCTCTTTTACTGCTGAAGCAATAATATCTGGATTGGATGGTTTACCATCTTCCAACAGCTTAACTCCGAGTGATTTGCTATGAAAATGAGACTCATATGAACCCAACAAACTTTTATTTAGGTGCATTGCTTTGATCTCATCTATGTCTAGGTATATATATAGCATTAAACCTATTATAATAGGTCTGAGAAAGAGAAAGCAAGCGAAGTGTGCTTTTGTACGATCATACTTATATTTATGGCATCACAAATAGAAGAAATAAAGCAAAAAATCGATATCGTTGATTACATAAGTAACTTCACCGATCTAAAAAAGACGGGACGTAATTTCAAGGCATGTTGTCCCTTCCATCAAGAAAAAACACCATCATTTGTGGTTTCTCCAGAGCGACAAATTTGGCGTTGTTTTGGCACGTGTGCAGAAGGAGGAGATGTGATTAGTTTCCATATGAAATATGAAAATGTGACTTTTGTGGAAGCGCTTCATGATCTGGCAGAAATCGCTGGCGTTAAACTAAATCAAGATAGCTATGATGATGATACGTGGAAAGATAAAGAAGTGCTCTTTACCATCAATAATTTGGCACTTAAATATTATTCATATGTGTTAACCAGTACCAAATTTGGAGAAAAAGCTCGAATGTACTTGTCCAATAGGGGAGTCAACGAGAAAATAGTAAAGAAATTTGATTTGGGTTATGCTCCTGCCTCATGGAATTCACTTCAGAAATTCCTTACAAAAAAAGGATATTCTCAAAAACAACTTGTAGATTCTGGTCTTATTATTTCCCGATCATCATCAGGGTCATATGATCGGTTTCGCAACAGGCTCATGTTTCCCTTAAAGGATACACGAGGAAATGTGGTGGGATTTTCCGGTAGATTATTAGGGAGTACGGCAAAAGAAGCCAAGTATGTAAATTCTCCAGAAACTGATATTTATCATAAGCGAAGTAATTTGTTTGGCATACACCTCACTAAAGATGCCATTCGGAAAGCAGATAATGTACATGTAGTTGAAGGAGAGTTTGATGTGATAACTCCTTATCAAAATGGATTTGAAAATTTTGTAGCTATTAAAGGAACTTCATTAACCGACGAACAACTTGCTATTTTGCGCCGTTTTGCCCAGCGCATCACGCTCGTTCTAGATGCCGATGAAGCTGGAATGGAAGCTATGAAGCGCAGTATTGTACCAGCAGAAAAGTACGACATAGATATACAGATAGTAGTATTAACCAGTGGAAAAGATCCTGATGAAGCGTTACTTAAAGATAAAACATCATTTAAAAAAGATCTGACCAAAGCACTCCCTGTATACGATTTTCTTATTCAACATGCTCAGCAAAAGTATCCAGAAGCAACATCGTTTCAAAAGAAACATATTGCCCAGGAGCTCTCACCATTTATAAATATGATCCAAAACCCTATTGTTAAATCTCACTATATAAAACAAATTGCACGTGTTTTAAATGTGAGTGATGCAAGTGTATGGACGCTTATGAGGCAAACAAAAAAACCTACAAAGCGAATCAATAATCAAACTGTACCATCTCTATCTATTCCCCGTGCTCATTTGATTCAACGGTACTTCATAAGTTTTTTACTCAATCATTCCATCCCAGAAGGGTCATCACGCGATGTGTTTAAAATCGTTGCAGATATGGATTTTACCGTTCCTGCATATGGACGCATATTTAAGTATATTGCTCAGTACTACAACTCATCATCTGATCCATTTGACTATCTACTATTTGTGCCATCTATTCCGTCTGAACTGAAAACTGTTGGAGATGAACTCTATATGCTTGCAGCAGATATGCCAGAATTTGATCCTCAAGAGCTCATTCGTATAGCCTATGAAATAAAAATTAACAGCATCAAAAAGCAGATTGATGACGCAGCAAAACAAAATAATCCAGAAAGTGACATGAAGATTACATCGTTATCGCAGGAATTAAAAGAGATTGAAAAAGTAAGAAAAATATAAAATACTCTCCTAAATGCATACTATTTTGATATACTCCGATATATGATAAACAGAATGCCAAAAAATGTGAAGGATTTATTTGCCCAAGGAGAGGAAGATGGATTTTTGGTTCAAGATGATATTCTTCTTGTATTTCCCGAGCCAGAGTCGCATGTGCTTGAAATAGATAGCTTTTTTGAGATGGCATTTACCAAAGGGATAGATATATTTGAGACTATTTCAACACGAGACGATAAGGACCCTACACGTTCAGCTGAAGAAATTGAAAAAGAAATCGAAAAACTTATGGGGGGAAAGCACGGCGAGTCGCTTGATCCCATAAAGAAATATTTAAAAGAGATTGGACGTACGCCTCTACTTACCTTCGAAGAAGAAATCGATTTGGCAAAGCGAAGTGAAAAAGGGGATGGAGATGCAAAAGATAGACTTATAAAGGCAAATTTACGTCTTGTGGTATCTATTGCTAAAAAATATTTGGGTCGAAGACTTTCATTTCTCGATCTCATACAAGAAGGAAATAAAGGACTCATCCGAGGAGTAGAGAAGTATGATTGGCGCCGAGGATTTAAATTCTCAACTTATGCCACATGGTGGATACGTCAAGCCATAACCCGCGCTATTGCAGACCAATCACGAACCATACGTATTCCAGTTCACATGGTAGATCAAATCAATAGATTCTATAAGACTCAACGGAAGCTTATGCAACAACATGGCAAAGACCCCGATGTGAAAGAAATTGCCAAAGAAATGGAAATAAGCGTCGCAGATGCAGAAAACTTGATGCGCATTTCTCAGCAACCGAAATCTTTGTCAACACCGGTAGGAGATGATAAAGAAGCCACCCTAGAGCAATTCATTGCAGATAGTTCAAAGCCATCACTTTATGATGCGGTATCTCAGGAACTTCTTAAAGACGCACTCGGTGAAGTTCTGGAAACACTATCACCTCGAGAAAAACGAGTGTTGATGATGCGGTTTGGCCTTGAGGATGGAAAGCCAAAAACACTTGAGGAAGTCGGAAAAGAATTTAAAGTAACCCGCGAACGTATTCGTCAAATAGAGGCAAAAGCGATTCGAAAATTAAAGCATCCTACTCGGGCGCGCAAGCTCAAAGACTTTTTAGACTAGGCTGGTCGTCTATTGCAACTCTAGGTTAAAGATAGTAAAGTATTATAAATGAAAAAGCAGCTTTCTCCAACACAAAAAATGCTCAATGCATGGGCAGTAACGATGATTGTTTGGAGCATATATCGAGCTTATTTAGGAACTTCTTTACCCATATGGATTGATGAATTTATTGCAAAACCATTGGTTTTTCTTACGCCCATTTACTACTATGTCACTCGAATTGAAAAGCAAGATTTTTTGGTTGGAATAGACTTCACTTTCAAAAAAATCAAAAAACATGTCTTGTTTGGTCTCATTATTGGTGGGGCTTTTTTTACCACTGGTATGGCAGTTCAATATTTCAAGACAGGCAACTTAGGTCTTCTTCCTATTACCACGATGGTGTATTTTGCAGTTATAGCGTTGGCATCAAGCTTTTCAGAAGAAATTCTTTCTCGAGGATTTATTTTAAAACGACTGTATGAAGATTCAGGAAGTGTTTTAAGTTCGGTATTTATAGCAAGCTTTTTATTCTTTTTTCTTCATATTCCCATATTATTTACCGACCCCAATATTTACGGATTCACTCTAATTCAAGTTATGGTCACGGACTTTTTATTAAGTTTTACGATATCTCTGCTGTATCTGCAACGAAGACATATCATCATTCCCATCTTATTGCACGCATTTTATAATTTAAGCATTTACTTGTTTATTTCATAAATCCAGAATAGATCTGCTCCATTAATGGTGACTTTCTCTATATCATTACTTCCAATTCCAGTCCCATTAAAATCTTCAGGATACCCAATATACGAAGTTCTTTCCGTAGTTTTTTCATCAGGTGATTTAAATGAAAAGACAAATTTATCATACGATTCAACTTCACCAAATCCATACTCTCCTAGCTCAGTTAACGATGCCTGAGGTTGATATTTACTGGGAGGGAATGCTGTATAAAAAAGGGTAAAGATGTATGGCTGCCCATGGCGCTTTGTTATGTAGTATTTATCGGTTCTGTCATAAGAATTATTAATATAGGACCCAAGCTCCTTGTATCCACATTGCCACGCGTGTGAAGTGGATACCTGCATAGGATAATGATGGTAGTAGTAATCCCATGACATACCTACGAAAAAGAGCAAACTTGTTGCAATTATCCCCGTTATTACTATTTGAATCAATTTCTTTTCTACTGATTTCACTGCCCAATACATGCCATACGACGCAGAAAGGAGGAGGGGAATAATCATCAGATACGACCGAGTAAGTGAACCTACTTGCCAAGATAGTGCTGCTGTTAAGGGGGCAATCAAGAGAAGAGAGGAGAGGAGTAGCGTGTGTTTTTCCTTTCGGCTCACTATAAAATAAACACCAACGAAAAAGAATACGTATTCAACTGGAGAAAGGGGAGATACGCCAGGACTTCCAAAACGCTGGTTCCTATCCCCTACTGAAACCAAAAATTCAGGGGAGAAGTATGAAAGGTATTGATTTGAAATAAGTTGCATGCCGTAGGTAAATTTATTGTGAATTGTGCGAGAATTGTGCTCATTTCGAAGTGAATCGATCGTTAACGAAAATCCTTTATCACTAGTAAACAGCAAGTTGCTTATTCGAGAAGATGGGTTCATAACTTCAGTCAGTCCAAAGATCAAGATGGGTATTAGTATTATGAGAAAACTCTTAGATATTTTTTGAAAAGAAATCTTTTGCCTTACCGCTAGGAAGAGGAGCCACCCAACCACAAAGACTGCGAGCACTTTACCAATATGATAGGTGAAAAGACTCAAACCGGTTACAAAGGCGAGAAGACTGATAGTTTTGAAAGAAAAAGAATGAGCTAATTTAATGAATAATTGCAATATAAGTATGGTCAGTACCAACATGAGCACATCTTCATGAATATGTCGAGACATGATTTGTATCCAAGGTGATACGCTTGCAAGCAGCGCCGCTATAATGGCGATTGTTTTGTTCTTGAACATACTTTCTGCAAGCCAATAGAACAAAAGCGGCATGAGTACTCCAATAAGAATAAACGGTAGTCGTGCGGCCAATTCATTCATTCCAAACATTCCAATGAACGGAACAATCGAATAGATTGTTACGGGAAGTTTATTCTCGCCAAATGCTTGAAATCGAGTCGGAAGTATTTTCCCATATTCATCTTTCCCCGTTTCTAGGATTGAATATGCATTATATGCAAATGAAGCTTCATCTGAATTGAAACACGGGAAATCAATAGAGCGCATATGAAGGAGGAGCGCAATAAACACACATAATCCGAGAAGTAGTATGTGTTTAGTCTTTAGTAAATTGGCTAAATATTTCATGATCGGTTAAATTATGCGGAACTTTCATTCGTTTAATTAATATAGCTGGAAATCGTAACGTTGCCTGGAAAAATCCATATAAAAATGCCCCATCTCCTGTAAGTATAGATCGAATAATGCGTTTCAACAATGCAAATTTATGAGAAACAATAAGCGACAGTGATGATATGTTTTTCCAGATAAATATAAGTTGATTTCGATAGGCTATGGAAGTAATATCTCTCCTTGTGAAGTATTTACTAATGGTTGTTTCATGGTGATGTTCCACTTCAATATCACTAGTAAAAAGAATGGAATATCCCCTTTTCCAAGCTCTATATGAGAGATCAATATCTTCCCAATAAAATGGTGCATATAGTTCATCAAACCCTCCTAAAGTACGAAATTTTGCAACATCTACTAAACTTGCACCACCTTCTGCCCATCCATTTATGCCGCTTATCATATCGTCTGCTTTACTATGTTGCACAAATCCATCGTTCCAAAATATAAGATTTTTGCCAACATATGATCCGTCCTTTTCTTTTTGTTTGAGAGATATGGCAAAAAGATGATCATCATTTTCAAATTGAGAAAC
>JAQBTX010000026.1 GCA_027624795.1 bacterium
AAATAATAAGGAAGTATAAGCTGTTTTATACGCTTAATAACTGACGAAACATCAAGTGAATAATTACCCCGTTGAAAGAAGATAAACCCTGAGCAAAAAATAAAAAGAGGCACGACGATATGAGTATAATCCCATATGTTTCGAACAATGGGGTCTGACAAAAAGTAAGCCGTAACATGAATGAGCATCATAAGAAGTACGGCAAGTCCTCGTAAAAAATCAATCGTAGTGTTTCTCTGTCCCTTCATAGAGTAAAATGAATTGAGTAAATCTCTTACTTATTCTAACAGCCCTATGCCTAAGAAAAAGCAGTCTATTATTTCAGATCTTATATTCTTACCTATTCGTATATTCTTCTTTTTGTTCCGGTTGGCATTATTGGTGATAATCATTACCGCAATTTGGTATTTACTCCAAATGTTTGGGATATTTACTGTGCAAATTCCAGTCAGTGGTGCATCTATGCTTCCTACCCTCCCGGAAAAAGGGCGTGTCGGATTTCAACTTTATGTGCATCAGCCCACTATACAGAAGATACTTCCGCAAAGCCTGCAGCGAGGCGATATTGTAGTATTTGAAAATGAAAAAACACGTCAAGAGCTTCTTTCCCAAGAAAAAGATGCAACGGGATTTGTAAAGCGCGTGGTTGGGGTAAGTGGTGACAAGGTAGAGATACGAGATGGATTTGTGTATGTGAACGGCAAAATAGTCAGTGAGTCATATACTTACAAACCCCGTTCTACATTTGGTGGGCTTGCGGTACAGGACTGTCAAGTTGTGCGCGTCCCAGAAGATAAGCTTTTTGTGTTGGGAGATAACAGAAAGGTAAGTATGGATTCACGTCAAATCGGATTGGTTTCTATAGAAGACGTGCAATATTATATTCCTTTTCAAAAACAGCCCGATATGTTTGGGGAGCAGTGGCGGGATCCATCACTTGATTCAAGCTCCCAGCATAGCTCGATATTTAATATCGAAGAGTTTATTGATCTGTTAAATGTAGAACGAGAAAAAAGAAATCTTTCCATCCTTGTGTATGAACCACTTCTTGAAGAATCGGCAAAACTTCGTGCACAGGTTATGCTTAAATACGATGAATTTGATTCAGATGCACCAAAAAGTGGATATAGTATGGCAGATGCCATGGCTGATGTGGGCTATTCAAACATAGTGTATGGTGAATTCCCCCTCACTGGCTACTATGATGCCCAGGAGCTTTTTGATGCATTTATGGAACAGCCAGGTGCCAAAAAATTCTTGTTTAATGAATTTTATGAAGATATAGGAGTGAGCACATTTGTAGGTGAATTAAACGGGTGCCCGGTACAGGTAGTGGTACAACATTTGGCTGGATATGTGCCACCCAATTATGGGGATGCAGAAATAGCCGCATGGAAAGAGGGGCTTGACCGATTGAGAAGTATCCAACCGGGTTGGCAAAAATTGAAAGAATATGATGAATTCTATAATGAACATAAAGGAGATGTTAATAGAATGAATGAAATAATAACAACCCGCATTCAGCGATTTGAATCTATCATTGTGCGCCTTGATGCAAATGAATGGATGACAAATGAGGAAAAAGCATGGGTATCGCAAGATTCAGCATTGGGAGATGAGCAAAATACTATAGCTGAGAGACTCAATACTAAGAATTAGTGAGCATGTTCGAGGTTATCGATAAGTCTTCCCATGACCGATACGTAGGTTCTCATTTCTGCACCCGGAATGGTTGAAAGAACTTTTGAAAGAGACGTATGGATTCGCTTTTCTATATCAACAACTCGTTGTTTACCTTTACTGGTGAGTGCAACAATTTTTGCACGTCTATCTTCTGGATTAGTTTTGATTTCTATATATGATTTGAATTTTGGATCGTTTATAAGCTCTGTCACAAACGGAGGTTCAACACCCATTGACTTTGAGATATCTACAAATCTACAACCTTCCGGTTCCTTAAAAAGACTTCCTAATAAGCTCCAATCAAGAGCAGATAAATCATATCGTTCTAAAATATGCGAAGTGTAGTTTTTAATAAATCGATTTGATTTGGCTTGCTGAAGAATAAGATCAAATGATTTGATAGGAGATTGGGTATTGATGAGCTTATTAAAGGATAATTTAAGCATAATAACAAGATGTTAATTAACAAAACTAATCAGAAGTATACATGAAAAAGCCCGCCAATAAGGGCAATTCCCCATTTTTCTACATATCTATTATGGCGAACAATCATAACGAGCCCCTTCTTGACTTTCTTCCACAAACATAGAACAATATATACATGGACCAACAACAAGAATCATCACCACTCGCTACTCCCCTTCCCCCTTCACTCAATCCACAAGTAGTTTATCGCTGGAAAGCACCACTTCGTGCATATAAAAAGCGAAGCCGGTATGTGCTCCGTTTTTACTTGGCTCTAGCGCTCCTTCTTTCAGTTATCATCTTTTTTTTAGGTGATCGAATTCTTATCATTCCTATATGGGCGATTTTGTTTCTGTTTTATGTTCTTACCATCACTCCACCCCCAGAAATAGAAAATAGCGTTACGAAATTTGGACTAGAAACAGCTGGTATTACCTTACGATGGGATGTTCTTTCCCACTTTTATTTTACGAAGCGGTTTGGATTCACTGTATTGACGGTTGTTTCTAAGGCTCCTTACAATATGCATACCTATCTCATTGTGCCAACAGACAGTATTAAAAAGCAGGCGATGGATATTCTTGCTGAACATATTATCTATAAAGAAAAGCCCGAATTGACCTACGTCGATCGTATAATCCATCTCCTCACTTATCTTATTCCAGAAGATGATGAAGAAGAAGTTCCCGCAAAACTCATAATGCACCCAGAGCATGAAAGTAAGCTTTCAGAAGTTAAAGATACGCTTGAAGCATTGTTCCAAAAGAAACAGGATCCATCTCATTTACCCCCATCTTTCGACCCCATGTCAAAACCCCTTCATCAGTAGATATCAATTGAGCGTTTTGTTCAAGTGCCAGAATGATAAGTTCAAAATCAGCTACACTGTCAATCGTCCCCGTGCGCGTAGCGTTACGGAATCGATCACGAAGTTTTGATACATGTTTACCGATAGTCATTTGAAACTCTTTTTGAGCAAGCGCTTCTTTTCCCATAAACATCTGGGCGGTGGTGATGAGTTCCTCTTCAGCAACTTTCATACCACGAAACGCGCGTTCCCGATATTCCTTAATGAGCTGATGCATAATATCTGAAGATAATTGAAGTGTGTGGGCGTTTGGAGACTTTATCGTTATTGCGCCTAACAACAAAACAAGATCTTTTTCTTGCGGATTGTCAAAAAAACTTCGAATTTCTTCAACAATTGAAGGAGGAAAAAGAATTTCAATTTCTCCTTTCAGATGAGCTGCGTGTAAAGCCGCTGTCATAGTTTGCATAATTTGAGCAGTAGAATCCCCAAGCCCCATTTTGGCCTCCATATTAAAAAACAAATTGGTGTCAATAACATATCGCTTCATACCTCTATTATAACAATAAAAATACACAATCTCATTTGTGGCTCCAGTATAAAGCAAAACTAAATTTCAGCACCAATTAATATTTTTTTGGAGCCCTATAACAACACAAAAAAATTAAAACTCCAAATGTACAATTACACATTTTAACTGTATAGATTTAAGTTCAATTTTTCGCACTATATTGGGTACTTACGCAGTCATAAATCAATGAAGTAGCTTTATTTTGCAATTTCACTATGGTTCTCTGACACAATCCACACGGTAAGTTTTGTTCAAAAAACTAGTTATTATGATCATAATTATTACGAGCTATAAAGCGGAAATACCGCGGAAATAAATGATATATTTTGATATAATAAATACGGTTGCAATGCTATACCTAGTGGTATAGAGTTATTAAGCACACAAAATATGAGATGCATTTTTTGCCAATTTAACAACACAGATGTCATAGAAACACGAGTCTCAGAAAATAGATCGACGATTCGAAGACGACGTTCGTGTCCAAAGTGCAAAAAGCGATACACCACATATGAGCGAGTAGAAGAACTACCGATATTGGTAATAAAACGAGACGAAAGGCGAGAACGATTTGATAGAGAAAAACTGCTCCGCGGCATATTAAAAGCAGTGGGGAAAACAACCGTGACTGCAGATCAAGTAGAGGAGATTGTGACCAATATTGAAAGCGAAATAACAGGAAAAGGAAACACCGAGGTGTCAAGTACCGAAATAGGAGATATGATAGCACATGCGCTCAAAAGTATAGATAAGGTGGCATACATACGATTTGCCTCAGTGTTTAAACGATTTGTAGACGTAGAAGAGTTTGAAAAAGAATTGCGCAGATTGTCTTAAGAATATTATTATTAATTCATTATTTTCACTTATATGAAATTACAAGGAGTCTCACAAAAAGTATTTTTAGATCGCTATTCACAAAAAAGTAAAGACGGTACTCCAATGGAAAAAACACCCGATGAGATGTGGGCACGCATTGCAAAAGCAGTGGCTCAAGTAGAAGCCCCAAAAGATCGATCAACCTGGACCAAAAAATTCAATGATGCTATGGAGGGATTTAAATATGTTCCTGGTGGCAGAATCCTTGCTGGCGCTGGAACAGGGTATTTGGTAACGTATTACAATTGTTTTGTTATTCCTTCTCCACAAGATTCGCGCGGTGGCATACTCCAGTCACTAGGAGAAATGATAGAAATAATGGCGCGGGGTGGTGGTGTAGGAATCAATATGTCTACCCTTAGACCGCGTGGTGCCCGGGTAGAAAAAGTAAACGGATTCTCTTCTGGCCCCTGCAATTGGGCAGAGATATTTTCTCTTGCAACAAAAGATATTATTCAACAAGGAGGAACACGTCGTGGAGCCTTAATGCTTATGCTTTGGGATTGGCATCCAGATATAGAAGAATTTATAACGGTTAAAAAAGATCTATCGCGCATAAACGGCGCAAACTTATCACTCTGTATATCTGATTCTTTTATGGACGCGGTTAAAAAAGATGAAGATTGGCCCCTTATTTTCCCTGACAAAAACGATCCTGAATACGACAAATTATGGGATGGCGATATAGAAGGTTGGAAAGCCCTTGGGAAGAAGATTAACGTACATAAAGTTGTGAAAGCACGAAAGATATGGGACTTAATTGCGGAAGCAGCATGGAATTCAGCAGAACCAGGAATAGTATTTATGGAGCGTTACAACAAGATGCATAATAATTATTATTGGAATAAAATAATATGCGTAAATCCCTGTGGAGAAGAAGGGTTGCCAGGATGGGGTGTGTGTAATTTGGGATCAATAAATCTCACCGCATTTGTAGATGGATATGATGTAGACAATGCGGGATCATTTGATTTTGAGACATTAAAAGAGACGGTTCATACTGCAGTAAGGCTCCAAGACAATGTGGTGGCCATGGACCCCTACGTGTTTCCCGGCATTCGTAAAACACAGCTTGAAGGAGAGCGAAGAATTGGCTTAGGAACGATGGGCCTCGGAGATACACTGATTAAACTCCATATTCGGTATGGTTCAAATGAATCGCTCGAATTTATAGATAAGCTTTATAAGCTTATTGCTCACGAAGCTTATAGAGCTTCAATTGAATTAGCACAAGAGAAGGGTGCTTTCCCAAAGTTTAATGGGGCTAAATTTATAAAGAGCGGATTCATGCAAACAATGCCAAAAGACATTCAGCAGGATGTTCGTAAAAAGGGCATCCGAAACTCAGTGTTGCTTATGCAAGCTCCAACAGGATCCACCTCCCTTATGGTTAACACCACATCGGGCATAGAGCCGGTATATGAGTTTGAATACACCAGGCGAGATCGATTGGGAGTACATGCCATTCGACATCATCTCTATGATGAATGGTATGAAAAATACGGCAAAGAACTCGAAAAGGGCGCCATCAAACGCCCCGATTGGTTTGTATCAGCAAATGACTTAACTCCTGAAGATCATGTCAAAGTGCAAGCAGTAATACAGAAATATGTTGATGCATCTATATCTAAAACAGTAAATGCACCAAAGAGTCACACGATAGAAGATGTAAAGAGACTTTACACTATGGCTTATGATCAGGGACTCAAAGGAATTGCATACATGAGGGAAGGTTCTCGAGTGGGGGTACTTGAACGAAAAACAGATGAGGTAAAAACAGATGAAAAAAAAGTAGTCGCAATGCAGCCAACAGTAAAGCCTCGACCAATGGTCGTGCATGGAGCAACCTATAAAATAGACACTCCTGTAGGTCGTGCCTATATAACCATCAATACCAATGGAGGAAATGAGCCTCATGAAGTATTTATCACTATTGGAAAAGCAGGTACCGATGTGTTTGCTATGGCAGAAGGTCTGGGACGTATGATATCTATGTATTTCCGATCAACAAGTCATTTAAGTGCAGATGAGCGCATAAAAAATGTCATGAAAGCGCTTGCCGGCATAGGGGGAGGCAGATCAATGGGCTTTGGAAAAGAGCGGGTATTGAGTTTGCCAGATGCCGTAGCAAAAGCGCTTCAGATGCATTTTGAATATCTCAATAAACAAAGTGTTCAAACCAATGGAAATGGAAAATCTCAAGAAGTTGAGCTGATAAGTGAGATAGAGCAGCCAACACTTCTCGACCAACCACAGCCACTGGTAGAGCACGCCATGGAATCGCACGACATCAAGCATTTCGACATTTGTAAAGAATGTGGACAAGCACTTCTTGCCAGAGAAGAAGGATGTGCTAAATGCTATGGATGCGGCTATGCAGAATGCTAATTACTGAAAGAGCTTTAAGATAGCAACGCGGAGTTTGAATATCCAACTTTCAGCAACCAATTCTAGTTGTTGATCTACCGATACAACCGCTTCATATGAGGTATTTACCACTGCCAGGGGCTTTGCTGTGGTTGAATTTAGATTCGCTACTACCTCTTGTTTACTTGGGAGCTCTGGAATAATATCAATATTCAATGGTTCACGCGATGGTGCTGGTTCTTGTGGATTTATCCCAATGGGTTGATCTGCAGGGGGAACAGTTGCTTGTGGTACTTGTTGAGGTGGTGGGGTAGAGGTTGGCGCATTGGGCACAGGGGTATTGCTTGGAACCGGGGTATTGGTTGGTTGATTGGGTGCGGTAGTATGGGTAGGAGCTTGAGGAACGGATGTATTGGTTGGCACTGGTGTGTTTGTAGAAGCAGGGCGGGGAGTATTGGTAGGTTGAGGTGAATTGGTAGGCTGCTGTATGCCTAATCGTTGAGCTAATGGCACAACTGGCTTATCGCCACAATATGACCCAAACGCATTTCCACAATTACAACTGCCGCCGCATTGACTATCGCTTGCCCCTTTTGATGCTGCTTCATTACATTGGGATTTAGCACACCATAAGCGTTCCCAGTATCCTATACACTTCGTATAATCGCCGGTTCGAGCCATCTCATAACAGCAAAGTGGCACATACCCAGCGCATCCACCTGTTGCTCTATCTGGCCCATCTCCCATACATGCATTATGACTTTCGGATCCTCCTGTCATGCCAAAACGCCACGAATCAGTATTAAGAGTGTCGTAATTATAACCGCCGCACCCGGGCGCTCTACTACATATTTTTGACTCAGTAGGAATTTGATAGTATCCAGATGAGCAATATCCTACTAAACTTATATCCGAGCTTGCTGCATATGTTGAGGTAGAAGTAGTTGTATTTGAAGTCGTGCGTGAGGTATATACCACTAATCCTGCCGCGAAAAGAATAAAGATTATAAGTACGGTAAGTTGTAATTTACTCGAGATTTTCATGGGTAGACGATTATAATACTATAACATATGAGTATAACCACCAAAACGGGAGATGATGGCACGACTGCATTATTTGGAAGTAAGCGACTCCCAAAATCCCACCTACAAATAGAGGCTTATGGCATGGTAGATGAAGCAACAAGCTTTATCGGCTTAGTGCATGAACATGTATCTAAAGAAGACAAAGAGCTTATTACCACAATCCAAAAGACTCTGTATTCAATTATGGCATATCTGTCTAGCGCTCCAATCGACCCACTACTCATCCAATCTGCAATAGATGGCATCGAAAATGAAATTATTTTGCTTGAATCATCGCTTCCCAAGCTTACCCGATTCATATTACCTCAGGGAAGCAAGGAAGCAGCGCATATACATATCGCTCGATCGGTAGTGCGCACAGCCGAGCGAGCCATAGTCAGGTTCATAGAATCATCTTCAACAACGCCAAACAAAACCTATAGAGAATCGATGATATATGTTAATCGCTTATCTGACTTTCTTTTTCTTCTTGCTCGAAAATATTCAAATGAGGAAGTTTCTACCTAAGAAGTTTTACAAAAGGAAGATTGACAGCCTTTACCAGTTTTTTATCTGCGGTAATCAATTCGCAATGAAGCGACTTTGCTAAAGCAACATAGGTCGCATCATAAAATGAAATATGATATATTCTCACGAGTGCGACAGTCGTTAATATCAGTTCTTCATTAAGCTCAATTTCTATTAAATTCGATTGACGAATAAGTTTTATTACAGAAGCGATGTCTGTTTTAGGATTCCGCGCAAGGTGATTGTACAACTCATAAAATAATATACTTGGGATGTTAATACTAACGTCTTGATTTAATTGCTTTTTCCAAAGAATTTCAGCTTCTTCGAGTTGTTCCTCTCTTTCTTTCTGAAACCACTTAATGATTATTGATGCATCAAGCACAATATTATTCATAGATTCTTTCCATCTCTTTCCAATAAGTATCGTGAGCGCTCATCGCGCATTTTTCGTATGGTTGTTGCTGCATCTTCTTTCCCCCATCCTGTACCTGCAAGTTGATTGCGAATCTTATCTAGATCTTTCATGATTTTTTCTATCTTTTTTTTCTTATCTACCTTACTTTCAACTAGCGTAATTTTTGCTTTTACCGCACCGCGATCACTAATATATAGCGTATCACCTTTATATACGCGTGCGAGTATTTGAGCTAAATTCTGTCTAAGTTCGGTTTTTTGAACCAAATTATTATGATCAATTAACATATATGCTAACTGTACAATTAAATGTACATATTGTCAAGTTGAGATTGATTATTTTCAATAAGAACGTATAATGTCATCACGTTATATATTATGGTTTGGGGTGCCCGCCCGCCTCTGGCGAGGTAAGGTGCACATAAACCGGGAATCAGGTTCAAATCCTGAACTGTGCCGCAGCGGTGTTTTGAAGAGCTTGCTCTGAGTGAGCAAAGCGAATCGAAGAGTCCGAAGACCGACCAAACTCTCAATCAGGTACCGTATGGTACCTGGCCCCGAGCAGGGAAGTCGTTATGGTAGAAACACAAACAGAAGTACCCTCAAAAAAAGTCGAGCGTTTTACCCACCCCCGCCTTCAACAATCAATTTTTGAATCATACAGTCCACGAAACGATGCAACTCGTCTGAGAGAATTAACTCATCTTACCAGCGCTGAACAATGGTATTACATCCAAGAGAATGTGATGGCATATCTTGAAGAATTTGCTGGCGAGATACCCCTTAAGCAATTATCAGGAATAGTACGACCCGATGGATCACTTGAAATGTGTGGTGCCAATGTTACTGAAATGTATCGATATTCAGCACGTCTTGCAGGGACCGATTCAAGAGAGGCTGCAGAAGCCCAAGGCATGGATGCTATTCTTGAAGGAATAAACAAAGGAGCAAATCGAGCAGTGTGGATATCGCCCCCTAAGATGGCAGATTATGGATTTGCATTCACCTTTGTGGCTGATACATTCGATGAAAAACTAGGTGGGATTCCTGTACGGGAGTTTTTGCCTCGTTATGATGAAAACTTGAACTCTGTAGAAACCAGCAGAGAAATATATAGATCCATTCAAGAAGTTGTAGGTATAGGTAAGGTTCATCCAGACGAGCTTCAATCGTATGAAGATTTTTTAAGAAATCCGCTTTTTGACTACTCACAACATCATGAAGACTTGCAGTTTATTTACGATAAAGTAGGAATAACAGCAGGGGACATCGCGTACTCAGAACAATTCCGCAAAGAAGTTCTTCCACGCATTAAACCTTGGATGGATCAATATGTACAAGTGATACATAAGCTTACCCAGAAGGATCTATCTGACCCATCAGCTTTCTCACCCGACATATTACAGCTCAACGAAAGGGCCGAAATTCTCATCGGAGCAATGTTTAATGTGGCGCGCGCTGTACAACGTCAGCTTAAAGAAGACCGTTCTACGATATTGCATGCAAACGATAATGAGATATTGAGACTAGTCAACAAACCATGGTTCACTGAGAATGAACTCTTTGCCGCCGCACACACGGCAGCCCAGCACGAGTCGCTTGTCATATCTGGTGGGTCAAACTGTCCCGTTACTCAGGCTGCTGCATCAGAACAGGGTGTTTTGAGTTTTATGCGAAGCGGACTAAGCTTTATTGAAGCAAAGCACACATTTGGTCTCGAGGAAAACCAAAGCTGTGGACTTCAGGGATGCTCTGCAACTGGCGCACATTTCCATTGTCCCACAAAAAAAGAAGGTGGTTGTGGTGGAGCAATAGCATCGGGAAAAGGGCATGAGGATTGTCCTCATTGTGGATTAAATAAAAATGTGTACGCTGAGGAGTCAGGGAAGCGTTGTGACTAATCATATTGAAATTTATTGTACACTTAACCTATGTCCGATCAAAATTACACGCCAATTCAGCATTTACTCGAAGATGGGAAAAAGATGCAATCTACTCACATATCCAGCTCTCCTGAGAGTGAGCCTATCCCAATGTCCCCCAAACCAGCGGAGACGATTGCGTCGCCAGATCAACAAGCTGAAATAGATGTTACTATAGAAAAAGATCCAGATGTCGAAGACGCTGAAGTGGGCGAATATTTAAAAACACAAAAAACAGATCCAGAAATTCACCCTGAGCTCAAACAAGCCGGGCTGCAAGCTATTCATAGCGACTCACTTGATAAAAAACATAAAATAGAGCTCCCAATCTCTGATGAAGAGGTTCTCGAAGGCTTACACAAACCTATTACTACCTCATGGAGATGGCTCGCCGAGATAGCGCTTTTTATGCTCAAACAAGGACATTTAGGCCTCAAGCGCGTTCATGGTCATGCGGTACGTATAATGCAGCGGTAATGGGATCCTTCGACAGATTCAACAAGCTCACTGCAGGCAAGCTCAGGATGACAAATTCTCGTTATGAATTTGTCATCTTTTGTATTTCTTCTTCAAAATTTTCTTTGCTATGGGCTCCGACAAATTGATTTTTTACTACCCCATCTTTAAGGATCAAAAAAGTGGGAATAGAGAAAATTGAGTATTTTCCTGCCAATTCTTGATTTGTATCTACATCTACCTTTACAAATTTGATATCTTTCATAGATTCTGATAACTCATCTATAATGGGTCCCGTAACTTTACAAGGACCACACCAATGAGCATGAAAATCAACTAAAACAACTCCTTTATAATCTAAAACTTCCTGTTGGAACGTGTCATTTGTTATATCTTTCGCGGCCATAATAGTACAATGAATTTATTAACAGACCCATTGTACCTTACCCACCCACAATGTCGCAAGTGCAGAAAATACTCCTCATATACACATAGAGCGTTAGCTTAGGTTGCGAAAGAGGGATCATTATGATATATTATAGGGCTATATGGATGAATATCTACTTCCAAGGCTCTTAGAGAGGTTTATTGCTTTTTTAAATGACCAAGGAAAATCAAAATTTACAATCGTGGCGTACAAAAAAGACATCGAGCAGTTTATTGGCTTTCTGGCTTCTGTTGAAAAAAATGATATTCGAGACGTAAAAAAAGATGATATTGAAGGGTTTATTTCTAATTTATTAGAAAAAAAATATACTAAAAAGTCAGCCTCACGTAAACTCAACTCAATTCGTACCCTTTTCCGCTTTTTGAAGCATGAAGGGGTAATAAGTGCAAATCCTGCGTTTGACATTTCACATCCGAAATACACACAAACCCCCCCAAGAATACTCAGCAAAATGGAGTATCGAGCACTTCGAGATGTAGCAAAAGAGGATGTTCGAACCTACGCATTGGTTGAGGTACTTCTTCAAACTGGTATAAAAATTGGAGAAATTGCCACCTTATTTATAAAAGATATGGGAGAAGATTCCATAACAATTCGCCCATATGGAAAAAACATAGAGCGCATTGTGCCATTAAATAAGGCTGCAAAAGATGCTATGAATGAATATGTGAAGGTTCGTGGTACCAATGGAAGTACTGAAAATATTTTTATAACACGAACGGGCAATGCACTCCTTATACGAAATATACGTCAGATTATAGATAGATGTTTCCAAGAGGTCGGAATAGAAAATGCTACGGTAAATGATTTGCGAAACACCTTTATTGCACATCAGTTGCGAAATGGCGCAACCCTTGAATATATATCCAGTATCGTTGGTCATCGAAGAATCTCTTCGACCGAACGATTCCTTAACTTAGTCAAGCAAGAAGCAGACCGTAAAGAAAAACTCGGCGAGCTTTGATCTGCTACAATATCTTCATGAATCTCACTATCTACACTGATGGAGGATCGCTCAATAATCCTGGTCAAGCTGCCTATGGATTCCTCATTTATGAAGGTAAAAAACTTCTTCATAAACAAAATGAACGAATAGGAATTGCATCAAATAATGTAGCCGAATATACCAGCCTTATTCGCGCATTAGAATATGTTAGCGCGCTCATAAATCCGAAATCAGAAGTTCCTGCCTCGCCGGCAGGCAGGCCAAAATCTAAACAAATTCTAAAATCAAATATTCAAAGTATTTCCGTCTTTGCCGATTCACTTCTCATGATCAATCAAGTAAAGGGGCTTTATAAAGTGAAAAATATCGACATGAAACCACTTCATTCTCAGGTCAAAATGCTTGAGATGGAGATTGGGATCGTGGTGAACTACACCCATGTACTTCGTGATAAAAATGCCGAAGCCGACGCGCTGGTAAAAGAAGCACTAAATCCTAAATCCTAAATCCTAAAAACTAAATACTAGCTACTAGCTCCTCTTTTCGCTATACTGAATGTATGGAACAGCATCCTATACCACGTCAGATCACTTCCTTTGAGTTCAAACTCATTGGATTTATGACGCTTAAACAATTCCTCTATTTGGCCGTTTCGTGCCCAGTAGGTTATATTGTCTTCTATGTAGTTTCCGTACCAATGCTTAATGTTATTTTAGGAATCTTGGTTGCGAGTATTGGCGCGGTGTTTGCCTTTGTTACTATACAAGATCGACCAATTGGAAAGTGGATCGGTAATTTTTTAAAGCGTTTGAATTCGCCTACACAATATACATTCAAAAAGAAGAATCACTCTATTAAAGTGGTGGAAAATCTCTATTTTACCGAAGATCCTCATGTAGCACTTGCTCATGTGGAAACTAAAGAGATGCTCAATGCCTATATGAATAATAAGAAGCAGAATGAGCGGGAAAAACTCAATATAAGTAGTGACACCGCAAAGTCTAAACAAAAAATTCATGTCGATGATTTACTCAAGCAAACCCAAAATACCCAGCCCCAAACGATCCAAAAGGTCAGTGATGACGATCTAAATTTACAATCAATAGACCCCGACGCACTCAAACAGCCGTTTATTACTGGCATTATAAAAAACCGCAAAAACATTGCTCTTCCTGGCATATTAGTTTCTATTCAAAATAATGCAAAAGAGCAGCTCAGACTTCTAAAAACCAACCCGCATGGTATTTTTGCTACCTATAGCAAACTTCCTGCAGGGGATTATGTGTTTAAAGTGAGTGATCCAAATGACAATTACTTTTTTGATACAATGAATCTACATATCGATCCCGATAACGTGCAACCGCTTATGATTTATTCGAAGGAAATTCTATGACCAAAACAAAACCTACGTCTCCTAATGTTGCTTCAACTCAGCGCTTTATAGAAATCGAAGATATTGTAGATGATATTATGATCATGCGGGGCAATTCTGCTGTAACGGTCCTGGAAGTTGGCGCAGTTAATTTTGCCCTTCTTTCTGCTGAAGATCAGATGTCTATGATCTATACCTATGGAAGTTTACTTAATTCTCTCTCGTTTCCTGTAGAAATAGTGATTAACTCAAAAATGATGAACATATCTTCATATATTGAGTACATAGATTCTAAAATTGAAAAACAAAAAAACGACCTTATCAGTGCACGACTCCAAGACTACAAGGAATTTATAAAAACAGTAGTCAAGAAAAACACCGTTATGGAAAAGAGATTCTTTTTTGCCATTCCCTTCAATCCACTGGAGATGGGTATAAAAGGAGCGGGAGCAAAAGGTTTTGGAAGAGAATATATAG
>JAQBTX010000027.1 GCA_027624795.1 bacterium
ATCGGACCTCGCAATGACATATTATATATAGATTGCCACGGTCCGATTACATCGGACCTCGCAATGACAAATTATTTAAAAGCGAATGTGATACATACTAGATATGTTTGACTTCCGAT
Source organism: bacterium (assembly GCA_027624795.1). Lineage (GTDB taxonomy): Bacteria > Patescibacteriota > Microgenomatia > UBA1406 > GWC2-37-13 > UBA1450. Next base: position 120 of record JAQBTX010000027.1, read on the forward strand.
ATTGCTATTGTTACAATGACACCAATAAAAAATAAGTCCTATACGCATATTTCAGAATCAGGAGAAGTCAAGTTATCCACTCACAAACTGAGTGTTAAAAAGCACTATACTTTACCAAAAGAATATGCTAATCTGGGCATTTACTTAGTAGTACCACTAGTTAGCTGTATATTTATCGGAAGATGGATTGATATACAATTTGAATCCGATGGGTTGTACACAATGTTGGGAGTACTATTTGGTACAATTATAATGTTTTATCATTTAATAAAACTTTACACACAAGATGGGTCCGCACATTAGTATAAAGGGAGAGATCATCACAGAGTTTTTTGGTTTCCCAATAACCAATTCGTTTATTACTACTCTATTGGTTCTTTTCGTGTTCTTCTTTATAGCCCGTTTTTATAACTCAGAAATTGAAAAAAAGGATCGAAGTTTGGGATTTTACGCTCTTCATGGCATGATTACCTGGCTCTATGACATGTTTAAATCAGTCCTTGGTAAAAACATCAATACATTTTTCACCCTCGTTGGAGGTTTTTTCTTTTTTATACTACTCTTAAATTGGTCTGGTCTTATTCCTGGAGTGGGATCTATCCTCATAAGTCCCCCATTAGCACATGAAGAGGAAGTGATGATTGAAGAAGGAGAAGCTGAACATGGTTCGGGGAAGATCCCATTACTTCGTGGTGGTACTGCCGATTTGAATACTACTCTAGCACTTGCCCTTATATCGGTGCTGGGCACACAGCTTTTTGGTTTCAAGTTTTTAGGTCCAATCAATCACTTAAAAAAATACTTTGACTTTCGAGACCCTATAATGATATTATTAGGTCCATTAGAAATTATTGGTGAAATCGCTCGTATCGTTTCTTTTGCATTCCGCTTATATGGAAATATATTTGCAGGAGAAGTGTTATTGACCATAATACCATTTTTATTACCGGTCTTTTTATCATTTGTAGTATCGCCTTTGTTTTTTATGGAAATATTTGTGGGGCTTGTTCAGGCACTTGTTTTTGCAATGCTTTCTACCGTATTTATAAACATGGCAATTTCAACACATCATTAAGGTAATTTTAATTATTAATTTATTTATTTATTTACTATGGAAACAGAAACAATGAGACTACTTGCAACCGCATTAGCTATTGGAATAGGAGCTCTTGGACCTGGTTTGGGAGTTGGATTAATTGGAAGTAAAGCTATGGAGGCATTGGGTCGTAATCCTGAAGCTGAAGGCGCAGTTCGAACCACTATGATTCTTGCCATTGCATTCGCAGAATCAATTGCTATTTTCTCATTGGTGGTAGCACTTATTATAAAGTTTGTCTAATACGGGTAAGACATTATGGAAAATCTTGGAATAGATGTAAAACTAATCGTCGCCCAAATGGTGAGCTTTGGTGTATTTTATTTAGTGTTTGCAAAGTTTATCTCTAAGCCTCTTTTCGGTTTTCTTAAAAAGCAAAAAGAACAAGAGGAACTTCGTGAAAAACTTGCAAGTGATTTGGAATCGCGAAATGCTAAGCTTGAAGAGAAAGATAAAGCAATGGATAAAGAGCGAAAAGCGGCTCTGACTAAAGCTATTTCTGCAAGCAAGAAAGAAGCACTCACGGTAAAAGATGAGATCATAGCGCAAGCTAAAAATGAAGCAGCGGCTATAGTTGAATCCGGAAAAGCACAGGTGCAAGCTGAGCGCGAAGCCATGGAAAAAGGAATTCGCACAGAAATTGCAAAGGTAAGTGTAATGTTAGTAGAAAAAGCATTGCAAGATTACCTCACACCAAGCGCACAAAAAGACATCACAAAACACATTATTGAGCAGGCACCTAAAGCAAAAATTTAGAAGCGGGCTCATTTTAGAATAGCTATGATTATTGAACCAAAATTAAAAGCAGATCTTAAGGCATATCTTTTAGATCGTTTAAAAACGAAAAAGGTTGCAAAGGTCGTGATAAGAGCGCCTTATATGCTTGGCGATCAAGAAATCGATATGTTAAAACAGCGTATTGAAATGCTTCATCAAGCTACCATTTACCAAGAAGTTGATGAAAAAATACTTGCTGGATGCATAATACAATTTGGATCACAAGTTATAGATTTATCACTCAATAGACAGTTACAAACATTGGAACATATTCTCTATGAAACAGTTTGACCAGTACATTAAGGAAATTGAAAAAGAGTTAGCAGGAAGAACCGGGATTTCTGTAGAAACACAAGAAATAGGAACCGTGGTTGAAGTAAAAGACGGCGTAGTCACCTTGTCCGGTCTTGATAATATAGGCTATGGTGAAATTATTGAATTTGAAAACAATGAAAAAGCACTGGTTATTGACTTATTGGAAGATATTGTTGGAGCAATTGTTTTAGGAGATTATTTAGGAATTACTGCAGGACATAAAGCCAAAGGAACCGGTATAACTCTTTCTATTCCTGTTGAAGATAAGATATTAGGAAGAATAGTAGATCCTCTTATGCGACCACTTGATGGTGGCCCTGACATAAAATCAAAAACATATTACCCCATTGAACGACTTGCTGCAGGCATCGTTGAGCGACAATCAGTAACGGTACCATTGCAAACGGGTATAAAAGCAATTGATGCGCTTATTCCTATTGGTCGAGGACAGCGAGAGCTTATTATTGGTGACCGTGGAACGGGTAAGACGACTATTGGTATTGACACCATCATAAACCAAAAAGGTCAAGATGTAATATGTGTTTATTGTGCCATCGGACAGAAAAAATCTAAAGTAGCAACAACTATTGAATTATTGCGTCAAAAAGGCGCAATTGATTACACGGTAGTGGTAAACGCTGCTGCATCAGACCCCGTAACACTTCAGTATTTAGCGCCTTATGCGGCCACTGCTGTAGCTGAGTACTTTATGGATAAAGGAAAAGACGTGTTGATAATTTATGATGATCTTTCAAAGCATGCATGGGCATACCGACAGGTATCACTTATCCTCAGACGTCCTGCAGGCCGTGAGGCATATCCGGGAGACGTATTCTATCTCCATTCTCGACTTCTTGAGCGATCAGCACGAATTAATGAAGCTCATGGCGGAGGATCAATTACCGGTCTTCCAATCATAGAAACTCTTGAAAACGATGTATCTGCGTATATTCCTACCAATGTAATCTCAATTACCGATGGACAGATCTTTTTAGAGTCGGACTTATTTAACGCAGGCATACGACCGGCAGTAAATGTCGGATTATCGGTATCGCGTGTAGGGTCTGCAGCTCAAACAAAAGCTATGAAGCAAGTTGCAGGAAAACTTAAATTAGATCTAGCACAATATAGGGAGCTTAGTGCCTTTTCTCAATTTGAATCAGATCTTGATGTTGAAACCAAAAAACTATTAAATAGAGGTGCAAAGGTAACACAGCTACTGAAGCAAAAGCAAAGTGAACCATATACGTTAGGTGAACAAGTAGCAACTATATGGGCTGGTACAAAAGGGTATTTAGATGAAGTTGATTTAGCAAAAATTCCAGCTTTTGAAGCAGCATACCTGTCTGATTTACGAACAAGAGGTAAAAAACTTTTAAATGAAATAGATACCAAAAAAGTTGTTTCAGAAGAACTTGAAAAGGAACTCGAGAAGTTTGTAAAGGTTAATTTACCTGAGTAGTTACCTGTCATCCCCGACCCCGATCGGGGATCCAGAATAGTAAACTGGATGCTAAATCAAGTTCAGCATGACAATAAGACAATATGAACATACGATTAGTAAAAAAGAAAATCAAGTCAGTAAAAAATGTTCGCAAGATAACCAAAGCGATGCAAATGGTCTCTGCGGTAAAAATGCGAAAAGCACAGGAACTTGAGGTAGAAAGTAGACCTTATAGAGATGGACTTACTGAAATGATTGGCAAGCTTTCGGGTAAAGTAGATCCATCACAGGCAGAAATTATGCAAGTAGACACAACTGAAGCAAAAAAGGAAATTGTAGTTGTATTTGCATCAAATAAAGGGTTAGCGGGTGCGTTTAACATAAGTGTTTTTCGACATACACTTAAGGAGTATCCGAGTTTTAACAATATAGATATAGTTACCGTTGGTGCAAAAGCGACACAATTTTTTGGTCGTATGAAAGGGGCCCATATATTAGCTGATTTTTCAGGAAATAATTTGCTCTTAGAGTATTCAGCATTGTTTGATTTTTTACTTGAAAAGTATAAAACAGGAGAATATAGAAAAATATCACTGGTATTTACTCAGTTTGTATCAACATTAAAATCATTCGTAGTGAGTGCACCACTCCTGCCACTTTCGGCAGTAGATATGAAGCAATCGGAAGGTAGTGACGAAAAGAAATCAAGCAATCAAGATGTTGTTATAGAACCATCAGCAGCAGAGATATTAGAGCAATTATTATTAAGTTTTTTAGAGTATAAAGTTAGAGGAGCAATCATAAGTAGTGAAGCAGTTGAGCATTCAGCTCGCATGATGGCCATGAAAAGTGCCACAGACAATGCAACCGAGATTATATACAATATGACTCTCTTATCTAATAAATTACGACAAGAGAAGATCACTAATGAACTGTTAGATATGATCACGGCAAAAGAAAGCGTTGAAGGATAAATTATTATTGAAAGTTATAAATACACCTATGTCACACGGTACAGTAGTTTCGATTCGGGGAGTTGTTATAGATATTCAATTTCCAGAAGATCAAACACCAAAAGTGTATGACGCCCTAAAAATTGAAGATAAAAATTTAGGAACCGTCACTTTGGAAGTTGAGTCAGTCTTATCTGCAGGATTGGTGCGCGCTGTAGCTATGACCGATGTGTATGGCATGAAACGTGGTGCAAAAGTATCAAATACCAACGCTCCTATTGAAGTTCCTGTCGGAGAAGAGACTCTTGGTCGAATATTTAATGTATTAGGTGAGGTGATAGACGAAGGGAAAGAAGTGATAACTAAGAAGAAACTTCCCATTCATCGTGAAGCACCTACCCTTATTGAACAGAGCACCAAGGAAGAAGTATTTGAAACGGGCATTAAAGTCATAGATCTCCTTGCCCCTTTATCTAAAGGGGGAAAGGCAGCCATTTTTGGTGGAGCCGGTGTAGGAAAAACCGTAACCATACAAGAGCTTATTCATAACGTAGCAAAGCAGCATGAAGGAGTATCTGTCTTTACCGGTGTAGGAGAACGCACTAGAGAAGGAAATGATTTGTGGAATGAGATGAAAGAAACAAAAGTATTAGGGAGCACAGTACTGGTTTTCGGACAGATGAACGAACCACCAGGTAACCGTTTGCGAGTAGCATTAAGTGGAGTAACTCAAGCAGAGTACTTTCGAGATGAAAAGAATATGGATGTGCTCTTATTCATAGATAATATTTTCCGATTTGCGCAAGCCGGAGCAGAGGTATCGGCGCTATTAGGTCGTATTCCATCTGCGGTAGGGTACCAGCCAACCTTAGCCACTGAAATGGCAGCACTCCAAGAGCGTATTACCTCAACTAAAAAAGGGTCGATCACCTCACTTCAGGCAGTATATGTGCCTGCAGACGATTACACAGATCCCGCACCAGTTGCCACATTTTCACACTTAGACGCAACTATTACACTTGAGCGATCTCTTGCAGAACAAGCACTCTTTCCCGCAGTGGATCCACTTACCTCAAATTCTCGAGCTTTGTCTCCTGCTATAGTAGGTGAAGAGCACTATGAAGTAGCACAGCGAGTCTTGAGTACTCTACAAAAGTATAAGGATTTGCAAGATATCATTGCCATATTGGGCATGGAAGAGCTTTCAGAAGACGATAAGCTCACCGTATCTCGAGCACGCAAGATTCAAAGATTTCTTACCCAACCTATGTTTGTGGCAGAGCCATTTACCGGTCGAACAGGTCGCTATGTAACAATAGAAGAAAATGTGAAGGGATTTAAAGAAATCCTTGATGGCAAGCATGACAACAAAGCAGAAACAGCCTTTTATATGGTTGGGGGTATTGATGAAGTGAAATAACGAAGATCGATGTATTAAATATCAACATGCACCTCAAAGTAATCACACCCAAAAAGCTGGCATTTGAAAAAGACATTGAGTCTATTACCATACCAACTGCTGCCGGTGAGATTACGATTCTTCCCAAACACGTTGAGCTTCTTACTCTGTTGAAAGAAGGAGTTATAACCATACGAAGTGCCAAAGAAGAAGAGTACTTATCAATAGGTGGGGGTTATATGGAAACCGATGGAAAAAATATTCACATCTTAGTATCACGCGCATACAATCAAGATGAGATCAATGAAAAGCGCACCGAGGAAGCATTAGAGAAAGCCAAGAAAGTACTCGCAGAAACCAAAGATAAACATGAACGAAATGAGGCTCTTAGCACCATGCGACGGTCAATACTTGATATGAAACTACTTGGTAAAATGCGCCGTAAGAAATCTTCATAAGTTTGTTATACTACCTAAATGGCACTTATTGTTGTTGAGTCACCTACTAAAGCGCGTACGTTTAATCGCATTCTGAAAATGAAAGAATGGGATAGTAAGTATTTTGTGTTTGCTACGGTGGGTCATTTCCGCGATCTTCCCTCCAAATCCATGGCGGTAGATTTTAACAACCATTTCAAGCCTGAATATGAAATCATGGAGAAAAAAGATAAAATGGTTGAGAAACTGTTGCAGCTTGCCAAAGAGCACAAAGAGATCATATTGGCAACTGACTTAGACCGCGAAGGAGAATCAATTGCCTATCATGTAGCTTACTTATTAGGCTTTATTCGTGAAAAGTGGCCTGACTTTAACTTGGAGGAAACCAAAAATATAAGTCGCATTGTATTTCATGAAATTACTCCTCATGCTCTTGAAGAAGCACTCGCAAACCCCCAACAACTTCGCACCGATTTAGTCAAAGCTCAACAAGCAAGACGGATTCTTGATCGCGTGGTTGGATATCAACTATCACCACTGTTGTGGGAGAAGATGGGTAAAAATTGGCTTTCTGCTGGTCGTGTACAGACAGTGGCACTACGACTTGTTGTAGAACGAGAAAAGGAAATCGCCGCATTTGGTAAAGAGCCGTATCACTCTATTTTTGGCAACTTTAAAACAAATGAAGAGCTTCGTTCTAAGCTTATCAGTAAAGATGGCGTTTCCTATGATGTAACTAAAAAGATAGATTTGTTTGATGGATCATATGAATACACCCTTACCACCATAGATAAAGCAGGAGCAGAGGTAATAAAAAATGATCTGGAATCCGATGCGTTTAGTATAACTGAGGTAAAAGCTCTTGAGGTAAAGCGGTACCCTCCACCACCATTTACCACATCACAGCTTCAACAAGAAGCATTTAAAAAGCTCCGTTTTCCTTCACGCTTAACGATGCGAGTTGCACAATCACTCTATGAAAAAGGACTCATAACCTATCATCGTACCGACTCATTTAACCTTTCTTCAAAGTATGTGTTTTCCGCTAAAGAGTATATTGAAAAAGCTTATGGTAAAAAGTATGCCCTTGAAAAACCACGTGGATTTAGAACCAAATCGCGCGGTGCACAAGAAGCTCACGAAGCAATACGCCCCACGAAAGCAGATCGTAAATTAAGCACGATAACAAAGAAATTATCTCCCCAAGAGAAGAAATTATATGAACTTATTTTCCAGAGAGCACTTGCTACTCAGATGAAAGAGGCTGATGTAAAAGAAACAACCATTGTCATTACCAGTGATAAAGGATATGAATTTGAATCAACTCATCAGCAAGTACTATTTGATGGATTTCTTCGTGTGTTAAATCCCACTTATGCAAAAAGTAATACCACCGAACTCAAACTTACCAAAAAAGATACAATCACCCTTGATTCATTAGATATAGATGAGAAAGAATCACGACCACCGTATCGGTACAGTGAAGCATCGCTCATCAAATCACTCGAGGATCAGGGCATTGGGCGACCTTCAACCTATGCCAGTATCATATCACTTATCATTGACAAGCATTATGTAGAAAAGGAATCACGGTACCTTAAAGCAACTATACTGGGAACTTCCATATCTGACTACCTTTCACAAGCATTTCCCCAACTGTTTGGCTTGGAATTTACCGCCACTATGGAAAATTCTCTTGATGATATTGCAGAGGGAAAAATGAAACTTCTTGATCTCCTTGAGGGATTTTACGGTCCCTTTGAAAAGGAGTTAAAACTTCAGCAAAAAGATAAAAAAACTATTGAGGTGAAAATAGATAAACTCGATGAAAAATGCCCCAAATGCGGTTCTGATTTGATTGCACGATATGGAAAATATGGCAAGTTTTATGCATGTAGTGGTTACCCAGATTGTAAATATATAAAGCCAAATTTAACTTTTGTGAAGGGTTATAATTGTCCTGAATGCAAGGGGCAGTTAGTAGTTCGCTATAGCAAGAAGGGAAAGCGTTTCTATGGGTGTGAAAACTATCCCACATGCAAACATGTACAGTGGGCATTAAAAGTTGATACCACGAAAAAAACGTAGTATAATTCAACATGCACGGTTTGAAATACATTTTTGTTTCCGGCGGAGTCATTTCTGGAATAGGAAAGGGCGTTACTACCGCCTCTATAGGTCTTCTTCTTCAACAAGCAGGGTACACGGTTGCCCCCATAAAATTTGAAAATTATCTCAATATTGATGCAGGAACCATAAATCCAATCGAGCATGGTGACCCATTTTTATGTGAAGATGGTGCTGAAACCGATATGGATATGGGTACGTATGAAAAATTCATGGGTGGCAATATGGGCCGTGAAAATTTTGTTACCATGGGTCAAATCTACAAGACAGTTATTGATCGTGAACGAAGATTTGAATATAATGGCGAAGATGTGGAAGCCATTCCTCACATTACCGATGAAATCATAGCTCGTATTCATACGGTAGCAAAAAAGCATAAAGCAAACGTAGTCATCATCGAACTGGGTGGCACTGCGGGTGAATATCAGAACATTTTTTATTATGAAGCAGCACGCATACTTAAACTTCGCAAGCCCAACGATGTTATAAATATCCATGTCAGTTATGTTCCCACCCCTTCACATTTGGGTGAGCCAAAAACAAAGCCCACACAGCTTTCTGTACGAACTCTGAATTCGATGGGTATACAACCTGACTTTATCATAGCTCGATCAGAGAAATATTTAGATCAACGAAGAAGAGACCGTTTTGCAGTGTTTTGCAATGTTCGTGCTGAAAATATCATATCAAATCCAGATTTAGAAAATATCTATGAGATTCCCCTCATGATGCATGAACAAAAACTAGATAGTACTATTATGGAAAAACTCGGACTCGAAGTTAAAAATCCAGACTTGAAAGATTGGAAGAAACTTGTTCATAGAATCAATGCGCCAAAAAAGAAAACGGTTGAAATTGCAATTGTGGGTAAATACTTTGGAACTGGGGATTACCAGCTGCGAGATTCATATGCAGCCCTTTTTGATGCTCTAGATCATGCAAAATGGGGTGTAGGGGTGGAAGTCAAAACTCATTGGATCAGTGCTGAAAAGATCGAGAAACTTGATCCAAAAGATAAAGATTATGCACAAAAACTCAAAAAACTCATAAATAGCCCTGATGGATTGATAGTCCCCATTGGGTGGGGTGAACGAGGGGCCGAAGGTATGATTGCTGCAGCAAATTATGCACGTGAATATAAGATTCCTTACTTAGGGTTATGTTACGGTATGCAACTTGCTTGTGTTGCATTTGCACGAAATGTGATAGGGTGGAGTGATGCAAATTCTACTGAAAATAATACAAGCACCAAGCACGACGTCATACATCTTATCCCCTCTCAAAAGGCATTAATGGAACGAAGAGCCTATGGAGGCACCATGCGTTTGGGTTCCTGGGATGCAAAAGTTAAGAAAGGTACTATGGCATATGACATATATACAGCACTGGGAGGTCCTATATCTGCTACTGGTATAACAAGCGAGCGACATAGACACAGATATGAATTTAATGATAAGTTTACAAAAGATTTTGAAAAGCATGGCCTTACCATATCGGCTCGATCTGTAGTGGAGAATTTGGCAGAAATCATCGAGTTACCCAAAGATATGCATCCTTTTTATATGGGAACACAAGGTCACCCAGAATATAAGAGTAGACCACTCATACCACATCCACTCTTTGTGGCGTTCATACAGGCTGCGCATGATCATAAAAAATAAGATGCTTTTGCTTTTTTAATGAGCATTACGTATAATACATAATCTATGGCCAACTCAATACAATATAAAGAAGAAGCTCTCAGTATAGGAGACACTATTGCAGTGGATTATCGTATTCTCGAAGCAGACAATAAAGAGCGTATTCAGCAGTTTGCCGGTATTCTTTTGAAGATCCGTGGTTCAACTGAAAATACTCGCATGATAACAGTACGAAAAATTTCTAAAAGCGGTATTGGAGTTGAGCGCATCTTTCCTTTATCTTCACCGTTTATCAATAACATAAAAGTAACCAAGAAGAGCTCATTTACTAAGGCCCGTCTCTACTTTGTACGCGATCTTTCTAACAAAAAGACACAACAGAAACTCTACTCCACTGGAAAAAAATAATACATACTTTTTAGTATTGTGCTTGTTTAAAGTTCAACTATTAGATACACTGGTATAATTGAATAATAAATATACCGGCTCAATAGGTGAGAACATTGCATCAGACTATCTTCAGAAAAAAGGCTATCGCATCCTTATCCAAAACTACACATCAAGGTGGGGTGAGCTTGACATCATAGCTGAATTTAGACAGAAGATCATATTTATTGAAGTAAAAACGCGCAAAGATACCAGAAGAGGTATGCCCTATGAAGCCGTAACAAGATCAAAACTTCATCATCTTCGAAGAACCATAAACTATTACATCTTAACGAACAAATTTGAGCATCGAAAACATCAGCTTGATGTCATTGGCATACTATTAAAGCCAGATAACTCTGTTGAAGAACTCAAACACTATGAAAACGTAGGATGGTAAATTACGCTTCTTCATCCGGAAAGTTTTCGTCCCCGTTTGATTTTGACTTCGCTGGTCCATTCAACCAATCTACATAGGTACAGCCAGTGGCTTCCTTTTTTTCTCTATCCCATCCTCCTGCACTACATTTTTTGAATCGTTTTCCTTTGGCAGTAGTCATAAGTATGAGTTTTTCACCGCAGGTGGGGCATTTTTCATCTAATTCTTCTTTGGTGCCATTGATCCATTCAATGTAATCACAACCACTTGCTTTCTTTTCTTTAGGATCCCATTTGTTTGTGGAACACTTTTTCATCTTCTTACCAAAGCGAGTTGTGCTCATCACCAGAGCTTCACCGCATTTTGGACACTTTTCATCAAGAACCTCTGGTTCAGGTGTAATCCATTTTACATAAGCGCAACCTTCAACCTGTCTTGTTTCTGAATTCCAAGATCCGGTAGAACATCGTTGCAATTGTTTACCCGAAGGTGTTTCTTCAAGAGGACCTAAGTCTGATCCACAGTTTGGGCAAACTTCTTTTTCTGGGTTAGTGGGGGAATCGGTTTGTGTCATGTGTATCATTGTAAAGCATGTAAAATTCAATTGCAATAGTTATATACACACATACTCATGTGAGGTGCTAAAGTGACTGCATTTAGATTATACTTATATAATGAATTCTCCAAAAACATACATGACCCGTGATGGGTACGACAAGATGCAACATGAATATGATGAGCTAGAATTAACTAGACCAGAATGTATACAAAAGCTCACCCAAGCGGCCGATATGGGGGACCGGAGTGAAAATGCTGCTTACACCTATGCAAAACGAAAACTACGATCGGTTGAAAGTAGGTTGCGATTTCTTAAAAAAGTGCTTCACCACACTACTGTGGCAGTGCCTACTCAAAGGGAATATGTGGAGATTGGATCCTATGTAAAAGTTCGTCTTGATGAGAAAGAATTTACCCTTCATATTGTTGGGTTGCATGAGGCAGATCCTATGAATAAAAAAATATCCTATCAATCTCCTGTGGGTAAAGCGCTTCTTCACAAGCATGTTGGCGATACGGTACCAATTCAACTTGAAGATAGAGAAATTGTATATGAAGTGAGAGGGATTTATCTAAAGCCAGAATCATCTGAAAGTCAGTGAATCTATCTTCTTTGCAAGAGTTGTATCTTTGTCTGTCACTTTGCCTACGTCATGAGTTGTAAGAGTTACTGTAACTTTCTTATAATCGTGCATCAATATGTCTGGATGATGATTTGCGGACTCAGCTAATGCGCCAATCTTATTAACAAACTCAAGTGCTCCAGTAAAGTTATTGAAGGAAAATTCTTTAGTGATTGAGTTACTAACTTTTTTCCATGTATCTGTCATAGACAGATTATATCAGTTCCACTAGTCGTAGACATTGTCATCCCCGACTTGATCGGGGATCCAGAAATCATTCTACCTCAAGAATATAGTCTGCATACTGTTGAGGATTTTGCGCATCAATATATTCCTTTTCATTGGGCATCCAGATATTTTTCCATTTGTCTGAATTATCTACGCCATCTCTTTTTTTGTCTCGATCAACACCTCTTGTAAAGCCTACCTCTGGTGAACAATGTATCAAAATCTTATAGTCATAATATGGCACAAAATCTGGATGAAGCGCATACACTCCTTCAATAATAACTACGCCACCAGGATTTATAGAGATAGATCTATCTAGCGAATCAGAAACCCAGTTATATACTTGGTAAGTGGCAATCATATCGTTTTCTAACGGGATAAATACTTCTTTTAATATACGCTCTCTATCTGGTCTGCCAAGTTTTGGTAAATAGAAATCATCAAGTTGTACAATGGTTGAGTTTGAGAGATTGTCGTGTAAATAAGCTGATAATGTCGTTTTACCTGCACCGCCAACACCATCTATACCAATAAGAATTGTTTTGTGTTTTGGTTTTATTGCCTTAATATTTTGAAGCAGTGTTAATGGGTAAGTCATGGCTCAATTATAGCAGGAGCACTCTAAAACCTGATATACTATCACTGATAAATATGAACATCAAATTTTACGGTACCTCTACTTGCTCAGATTGCAAACATTCAAGAAAAATACTTGATGAACATGGAGTGCAATATGACTATATCAGCTTGGAAGAAAATGAAGATGCAGCAGCAGAAGTAGTAAAAATGAATGGTGGCTATATGTCAACTCCGACTATTATATTTCCTAATGGAAAAGTATTGGTAGAGCCAACTAAAGATGAATTGATGC
>JAQBTX010000028.1 GCA_027624795.1 bacterium
ATTAGCATATGCTAAACGGTCAGGAAAACTAAGTTTAGTTGGTTGAGAATTAACTACATCTGCGCGGACAAAGAGTACCTGTCCTCTAGCGAAGACTTCTTTCCAGGTACCATCAGACATTGGTCTGGTGTGACCAGTTTCAATATATTTAGTGCCGGGTGCTTGTACGACTGGGGTATTTCCTTCCGTACTTGGCATAGTCCTAAATCGTGTGTCAGCATCCAGAGTGAACATTTGAGCACTCACGGATGGTTTTGGAATGTCAGTTCCTAATATTGGAATCTTAACTTCTATGGGAGTTGGTGTCGCTTCTGGGGTAGGAGTGAATGTGGGAACTAAGGGTCTGGAAGTCCTTATTGGAATGGGTGTTTTTGGTCCAAGAAATTGTTCTGGCTCAGTGGAAATAGTAGAAAGCCCATCACCTGGTATCACTATAGCAGGAGGAGAATCGAAGGTTGCAAGAGGCATCACAGCTACAGAAGATAAAGCACCTATTGGTTGAACAATTGTTCTAAATAATTGCCCTGATTGTTTCAAAGCATCTTCTGCAGATCCTGGAGCATCAGCCATCTTTTCCGCCAAATGCTTCAATGCTTCAGATGTTCTTCCAGCAAGCGAATTAATTTTTGTAGCCCATCTTTGAGTCAAAGGTAAATGTTCGACAGTATTGAGGGGTAATTTTCGTACTTGCCCTAATGTTTCAGGTGACATATATGGTCCAAATATAAACTATAGGATACTTTTTGTCAAGGGATTGTGCGTATAGGATGTGTATGTGTGTGTCTCAATTTTCGCTACACCATAAAATCGTAGATTGTTATTGCTCCTTTTCAGTCTGCAGTATCTAATATTTTCAAATACTTAGCTGGTGTGACAACGCTGAGGTTATGGTTCGATGCAATTTTTTCCACCTGAAAATCTTTGAGATTTCCGGTTATGAAGAATTCACATGGTGATTCAAGCGCCGCAATGAGAATAGGGAGATCATGTTTATCAGCGAGAAGCTGGTATTTTTCAAGCCTGTGAATATCAGGATTCTTGAGAACGATGACATCTTGAAGGTGGATAAAATCAACAAAGTATCGAAGGGTATGGGGCAATTTGAGCTCGAGATTTCTAATTACTTCTTCTAGTACAAGTTCAGAAATATATAGCTCAAAGGCTTGCTTAGTGCTTTTTTGGATGAGTTCAGAACATGTGCCAGACCTATAAAAAGCAGAAAACCAGACGTTTGAGTCGATAAACAGTGAATGTCTCATGCACCTTTATAATACTTCCTGTTCAGCTTTTGACGGATACTACGACCTGATTCTTGAAGTTCAGTTTCAGAGATTCCGCTTTGCGCAGTAATTTCTTGAATTTTTGAGAGTAAATCTACTGTTTTTGCCGCTCCAAAAGAGTCGGAAAGACTTGCGTTGACAATGTCTTTGAGCGTTTTTCCTTCTTTGAGTGCTTTTCGCTTTGCCATATAGAAAAGGTTGGAATCGATCTCAATAGTTGTTTTTATAGCAAGATTATTCATAATTCCCATATTACCATAAAACCATATATCTGTCAAACTATAATTTTATCTAGAAAAATATACTGCTATAATACACTCATGCAAGCACTTCAGAACCCCAACACAGCTCTTATCCTGTTAGGCTTTGTGGCCATCATTCTCGAAATCATTCTTGGCGCGGCCACTGGATTTGAGCTTCTTATTCTTGGAATCGTCTTTATCATTGGTGGGGGTGTTGGCATGCTTACTGGATCCATACAATTAGCTATAGGATCTATTATTGCACTTATTTTGGGATACATAGTCTTTGGCCGAAGACGTATCAAAAACGCCCTTCACATAACCACAAAAGCAACTAATTCTGAAAGCATCATCAGCAAGCAAGCCAAAGTGGTAAGCGAAATACCTGCTGGAGAGCATGGTCAAGTAAAAATTGATGGAGAAGTTTGGCGCGCCACATCAACAAAAAATCATAAAATGGGAACCACCGTGACTATAGATTCGATAAGTGGTGTTACAGTGAGGGTTACATAATTATTATTTAATCAATAATCATATGGAAATGTTAATTGTCTTATTTGTCCTTGCAGTTGTTACATTATTTGCCTCGGTAAAAATTGTCCAACAACAGGAGCGGGGGATTGTCCTTCGACTAGGAAAGTATAAATCTATAGCAGAGCCGGGACTCAATTTGGTCATGCCCTACATTGAAACCATGATTAAGGTCGATATGCGAGAACGCGTAATAAACGTGGATCCACAAAAAGTCATCACCAAAGATAACGTATCGGTCATTGTTGATGCGGTGATTTACTTCAAGATCGTTGATCCGGTTAAAGCTGAATTTGAAGTCGAAGATTTTGGAAATGCCGCAACAACCCTTGCTCAAACCAATTTGCGAAATATTGTGGGAGAAAAGACGTTAGATGAAACACTTACGGCGCGAGATCACATAAATACCAACCTTCGTCTCGTTCTTGATGAAGCAACCAATGTTTGGGGTGTCAAGGTCACTCGTGTAGAAGTGCAAAAGATCGATCCGCCACCAGAGATAACTGAAGCGATGAGTTTACAGATGAAAGCAGAGCGAGAAAAACGTGCTTCAATACTTCAATCTGAAGGGGTACGCCAAAGTGAGATTTTAGAAGCAGAAGGTCAAAAATCTGCAGAGATATTAAAAGCTGAAGGAGATGCACAAGCAAAAATACTTCGTGCAGATGCTGAAGCAGGAGCAATAAAACGGGTTGCAGAGGCTGCAAACAAGTACTTTGATGTGAAAGCACAAGCATGGGAGCGACTTCGAGTATCTGAGTCAGTGCTTCGTAATAATACGAAGTATATTATTCCCACCACTGGAGACTTGGTAAATGTGCTCAACTTGGAAGGTGATGGAAAAGTAGTGCCCGTGAAGAAGGTATAATATTAGTCGCCCAAGTATTCAAAAGATTCGACGATTTTTGTAAGATCGTCATAGAGCTCTGGCGAGCTGGTGGAGAGGGTGTATATTCGCCCTATCCTTGGACTAACAAAATAGGTTAATTCTGCTTGTTCAATCATCGCCTCAACTACTTCATCAGAATTCACAACCAGTGCATCCTTTACCTCAATGGTGAGGTTATTTTTAACTCTCAACCCTTCCAAATAGTCTTGAATAGAATTGGCGTTGGTCGAGATTCTATCTATTTGGATTGCTTCGTCGCCTATACTAAGGGTTATGAAATTGCCACTTTCTTGAATATCAAACCCTACGGGCATCACAAATGACATTGCAAGAACTTCTGAAATATACGTATTTGAGCTAACATGCATTGACGATTTCGAATCTACTTTCGGTTGCCCAGAGGGCATCCTAAAAAGAAGTGCATAGATACCAATAAGTATGAGCGCGAACACAGCAAGTATAGGCTTTCTTTCATGGGATTTTTTATTCATATATATACGATATCGCAATGTTGTACTGATGTCCATGGTTAAATTGCATAAGTAATTACACATTGCATATGGGATGTGTAAACTTATGTATATGCATCTTGATATATAGGAGTCATCTGTTTATTCTGTGTAATGTAATGGTATATCAAATAGTGGTTATTTTCATGTGTATTATCGTTTTCCCTATTCATAGTTGGGCTAATGAAGAAGTAACCATTAAATCAGCATTACTTCACGAATCAAAACATTTTCAAGGAACTCCTCGCTTAAGTAATACCTACTTTTCTACTTCCATGCAGATTCCATACCGTTCTGGAAAATTGGTACTTAGCTCTACGCCAGACGGCACCGGACCAGTACAATACTTTAACTCGATGCATATATATGGCACTTATCCTAGTGGTGGATATTTTGAGTATGCGGGCAATTGCCAAGATAAGGAATTGTCACCGATTAACATTTCAAAATTTATAACACCTGGGCAAAATGTGAACTATCTTAATATTTCTATTGGATACCGAAAAGAACGGTGCAGTCATGTGACTAAAATCGATGGAGCGAATTATGACTATGCCGACATTGGAAAGCTCTATTTAGTGAATTTTGATGATAGTGAAGATAATCCCACTCCATTCCTCCGGTTGCCATGGAATTATGAAGCGGCGGGTTTGAGTTTCCAAGATGCATCACTTCAAATCAATTCATATTTTGACCACGAGTATCCATTATTGAGTAGCGGAATAGGAGAACCAATTGAGGCACTTAAATCTGTAGTTCCTTACAATAGCTCAAAGAGCGATCAACTTTTATTTTACTCCTCTCACGATGGATACGACTGGGGAGCACCGGCACAAGCCAAATGGGGCGACCCCGTGCTTGCCGCAGCTACTGGGATCGCTACCTACTCATATGGCGCAGCTCGTGGGAATGCGATCTTGATCAATCATGGAAATGGGTATCAAACGCGGTATTATCATTTATTACCTGAAGGGCTCGTAACTTCATCAAGCACTTCCGTTTCTCAAGGTCAACAAATTGGGCTCCTTGGCTCAACGGGTAATTCTGACGGTCCGCATATACATTTTATGGTGGTAAAAGATAGAGATGGAGATGGTGATTTTGAAGATGATATTCCCTACGGAGTGGTGGATCCGTTTGGTTGGCAGCCATTTGAGCCTGATCCGTGGGTATCATATGGTGGTTCTCCCAGTTACTATTTATGGGGAGAGAAAAACTCATTTAACACTTCAACAACACTTGGTTCTGGCGGGAAAACAGTAGTTTTGAACAAATACTCACTCAATTTCCCTCAAAATGCTGTTCTTGCAGATACTATACTCCAAGTACAACTTCAACCTCCAGAGCAGTATGAAAATTTGTATTCCGTAGGTGCAATTATCCGTGCAACAGTAGAAGATGGTTTAGAGCAACAAATCAGAACGTTTAATAAATTATGGAATTTACTTATTAAATTTAACTCAATAGATATTGAACGATTTGACCCCGCATCACTCTCCGTATACTCTCGAACCGAGGATTCAGATGTATGGCTTATGGAAGAAACTCTTATAGATTTTGCCACTGGCCAAGCACGCAGTTCGCTTGATCATATGACAGAATTTGCTCTCATGGGCGAAAAACTCGATGCGGTTTCGCCGGTTACCAACCTTAATGCAACTGGTAATCTCAATGGGGATGGAGCTTATACCTCGGAAGTTTCTCTTTCATTAAGCGCTACTGATGAACCCACTGCGCACTCGCTCGGAGTGGCTTATACCTTATATAAACTCAACGAAGCTGATTGGTTAGAATACAAAACACCCATTCGTATAACAACGGAAGGTAACCACTCACTTCGATATTTTTCTCAAGATGAAGATCATAATAAAGAGGAGGTTAAAACACTCACTATTACTATCAACTATTCATTATTAACTCCGACTTCCTCCCCAGCATCTACACAGGGGCAGGCCCCAACTGCAACGACAACACCTACCCCATCATCAACCAATACTCCTACCCTAACTTTTACCCTAACACCAACTCTTACCCATACCCCTAGTCCATCTTCTACTCAAACACCAATAAATAGCCCTACTCCAACTGCAACACCCACCCATGTAAAAGCGCAGTCATTTCTTACTCAACCCACCACCACAAATCCTCGTATTCTTGGAGTTCAACATGTCAACCTTCAGGACGAAAGTTATCTCTGGCCATTTCTCAAAACATTGTTCGGTATCTTAGTTCCCAGCTCTGCGTTGGGAGGTGGAGTTTGGTGGAAGTGGCGTAAGCGATGATAAATTATGCATCTTCTTTTCTTATGTTCCACCAGGCAAATCCCAATACCATCAATATCATTCCCATAACCCAATAGGGCAATAAGGGTTTTTGAGCACTGTTAGTTTCGTCAGGCGCGCTTGGTGAATTCGTGCTTGAGATGATACCGAGAACCCCAGATGTTGGGGTGTTATTTTCTGAGTCAGAAGAAGCAAGAAAATCTTGGGTACTTTTATTGGATAAATCGGGTGGAGGAAGTGATCGGGGTTGGGTGATCACTGTAATTGTGGGAGTTGGAGTAAATGTTGGAGTTGGGGTGCTTGAAAGATAGGGAACAATAGGTATTGAATATGCTCTTGTTGGAGTAGGGGTATGGGAAGGTGTCGGAGTGCTTGTAGGAGTCGGTGTGTTGGTAGGAGTAAGGGGAGTAAAATCTATAGTGAGTGTAGCACTTTGGGTTGCTTCAACGTTGTTATCTTTATCTGCAGAAAAATAGGAAAGGAGATATGATCCAGAACCAGCAAGTGTGAAAGGTGACACGTATGTAGCCCAATCTACTGTGCCTATTTTATATAAAATGTAATCAATCCCTTGGCTATATTCACTCGGGCCATCCGTTGCAGTAAGTATGACTGAAAGATTGGAAGTATACACGCCACTTGAATGGAGCGTGCCAGAAATATTCGCGGTGGTCACGGGGGCTTGATTATCAAGTTTTTCTCCCATGAGTGCAAACTCAGTCATATGATTGATAGAGGATTTGGCAGTACCACTTATGAGGTCTATGGTGGTAGTTTCTTTTTCCCATGAAGAGCTAGTGTCTTTACGCGAATAGAATGAAAGGGTAGGAGGAGAAAAACGCGCTATATCTGATGGTTTAAAGGTAAGATTTAGATCCCACATTTTGCTAAATTGAGTGATTTCTTGACCTGCCTCATGGTACGCATGGGCAATCATCGAGGAACCAACTGAATAAAGACGTTTATCAAAGGCGACAGGTTGCTGGAGATGGATTTGAATAAGGGTATCAGTTTCTACCGCATATTTTGGAAATACCACGCGAAAATCACTCAATGTGAGATTGTATCCGGTATCATTTCTATGCAGGGTTGAGCGAGATTGTATACGGTCAACCCCTTCCCATAAATAATAACTGTGAGAACCACCATAGGATACCCATGGATCAGGGGTAGTGGATCGCCATCCAAAGGGATCCACTAATCCGTCTGGGATATTATCATCAAAATTTCCATCTTTATTCTTATCTCTTACCACCACAAAATACAGATTGGGAACCTTAGCATCTCCAGATACCCCAACAAAGCCTATTGTCTCTCCTTTGACCACCGCTCTACTTGCTATTGTTCCAAGCCCAATGGATTGCAAGTGATAATACCGGGTTTGATAGCCATTACCATGGTCAATTCGTATTGTATGACCATCTTGTTTATTGTATATATATGTTGCAGTGCCACTTGCTGAAGCAATTACCCTATCTCCCATATTGAGCTTTGCCCGCTTACCCCAACTATAGCCATTACTTCCCGACATTTGAGTTTGTTGTATAGTGCTTCGATTGTAGAGTGTGGCATTGGAAGTAGCTTCTTGAGGCTCAAATAAAGAAGTTCCTCTGAGTGGATAAGTATGATCAAAATACACATCGGCACTTGATAATGCCCGATAAAGATCCAATCCAGTAGCTCCATAATCCCAGGGTGGAATAAGAAAAGGTTCTGGCTTATTTACGTTGTCATCAAAATGCACTACATAGAGATCGCCGATATCTGCATATTGATGGTTAATTCCGTTAATTTTTATGGTATGTCCGCATGACTCTCGCCTGTAGCTCACTAAAAAACTCATCGTATTCGTAGTTAAAGATGGATTCATAAATTCCGTAATAGTAATAGGGGGTCGAGATTCTTCTTTACACGCATCTCCAAATAAAAAGTCGCCGCTACTTCCTGAGGTTCCACTCAAACTCATACTATTAAAAAACGTTATGGGGCCAGTTCCATCTGGGGTTGAGCTGAGTACCACTCGACCAGACTTATAGGGGAATGAGAAGCTTTTTGAAAAATAGACATTACTAAGAGTTGGAGCCTGTTGAAAATGAGTAGTCGCATGGACCTGGTGTGATACTGATGTCACATCAGCTGCCATTACATATTCGGGTGATATACACATTGCCACAATAAGAAGCAAGAGATATGTGCAATTTCGAGAGAAAAGCATCATTTCTACAGCATACAATATTATGGTGTAATACACAAGAATGAGCTGCTATAATGCACTATATGAGAATAGTGAACCGCCATTTTAAGCGGAGTTATCAAGAAGTAGAAAAGTACGAAGCAGGCATCGTGCTCACCGGCCCGGAAGTGAAAGCCATACGAGCAGGGAATCTATTGCTTGAAAAGGCGTTTGGCAAGCTCATCGGTGGACAATTGTATCTAGTGAATGCTCAAATACACAAATATCAATATGGAAATCAAGAGAATTATGACCCCACAAAACAGCGCAAATTGCTTCTTCACCGCAAAGAACTTACGCGCATGGCAACCAAGCTCCAAACAGGTGGGCGATTGACAATTGTACCTATGGAGTGTTATACTAAGGGTCGTCGTATCAAGCTATCTATCGCTCTGGCTCGTGGTCGAGGAGAGATAGCAAAGAAGAAATTAGAGCGGGCAGAAGACATGAAACGAGAAGAAAAGATAGAGATGAAAGAATTTATGAAGAAATAAATTTGAATTTTAACTTTGTTTAGAGTTTAGATATTCGAATTTAGAGTTTAAATAATGGGGATGACTGGTATCGACGCAGAGAATCGCACGTTTATAAATGGCAAGGACGAATCTATTCGTAAATAGAAAATTTAACTGCAAACGTCAAAGACGCAACTGCAGAACTTAGAGAATTTATTGCCTCAACAGTTAATTCTGTTAAAGCTGAGGTAGATGCTTTTGCATCTTCTTTCAATGCACCAAGAGCTTACGCTTTTAATGCTTAATAGTCTTTAAGTTTTCCCTTTGATTGACCTCCGATATTTCATAGGGGTACAACCTTCGGGGTACGGTACGCACAAGTTCTCAGTCTTGTGCGGATCTGAGAAGAATAAAATTGACAGCCAGATAACGGTCTGTATATCATCCGTTTCAGGCTAGAGGTGAAGATATACTATTCCTTGCAAAACATTTTTATTTGTGCCTTTGCGGACCCGGGTTCGACTCCCGGCATCTCCACCGCGTCAAACGCGGTTTCACCAGAAACCAAGTTTGAGGCGAGCCACGTTCGACGTGGCCGCGTCAATATATTTATCGGTTGCGACGTCAGACGTCGCTCTTCATTATGAATGAGGAAAGATACTATACATATATCCTATACTCTCTTAAAGATAAAGGTCTCTACATAGGTTACACCACAAATCTCAAAAACCGCCTTACTACTCATACCCAGGGAGGTGTTATTTCTACTAAAGATCGAAGACCTCTCAAACTCATTCATTACGAATATTTCATAAATAAAGAAGACGCAAAAGCACGTGAACGATTCCTCAAAAGTGGATTTGGCAGAAGCCAGATGAAGAAGATGTTGGGAAGGACTATGGCGATGATAAAACATTAAATCTATTTGATTAATCTCTCCATCTCCCCCAACCCCTTCAGCAAGGCCTTTGTTATAGCCAGATCAGAACTGGCATGCCCCGCATGGACCATTTTAAGCGTAGATTTGTGCATATGTTCATGAAGCCAGTAGGCGGAGCTGGGTGGGCACACCAGGTCGTACGATCCATGCACTATATAGGTTGGTATATGTTGAATCTTCTCAATATTTATTTTCATAAAATCTTTTGTTAGAAAACAATCGTTCACAAAATAATGAGCTTCAATTTTTGACAAAGAATTGGCGACTGGATCTGTCTCTAACATCTTTTCAAGTTTAGGAATATTGGGGCGTAAAAAAAGCAGCGAGAGCTCATATAAGGACCATTCATAACAATGTTTTTCGCTTACCTTTTTATCTTGAGAAAATATTTTTGAATGATAATACTTTATGACATCATTTACGTTTCCCCACAATTTTTTAGGAACATGACTCATAAACCGTTCCCACACATGAGGTTGAAAGTACCGAGCATTGGTATAGATATATTCTTGTTCAGCAGGTGTATTCAGATATATTCCTCGAAGTACCATACCCATAACTCGGGCTGGATGAGTCATAGCATATACAAGAGATAATGTAGATCCCCACGATCCACCAAACAGCACAAATTCCTTAAATCCAAATTTTTCTGTAAGTGCGTTAATATCATCAACCAGTTTCCCGGTATCGTTATATGTTACCTCGCAAAACGGAGTGCTTTTGCCTGCACCGCGCTGATCAAACAGCAACACATTCCAAATCTTTGGATCGAAGAATCGCTTATCTTTATCATCAAATCCTCCACCTGGACCACCGTGTAAAAAAACCACGGGAATTCCCGTGGGATTTCCATAGAGTTCATAGTTAAGAGTGTGCCCATGGGTCACTTCAACAGTTCCTTGTTGGTAGGGAGGGTATTTCATACTCAAATTATAACATGACGATTATGTTACAATGGGCCCATATGAGGGCCAGAACAAAGATAATCATCATTGTTACTTTTTTAATTCTAGTGGTATTGTCGCTTCGTATTAAAACCAACGGAGAAGTGCTTGGCATAGTAATTATCCCAACACATACTCCCACACCAACCCATACCCCAACTCCCACATTAACTCCCACTCCGACCAACACGCCAACACCTTCGCCAACTCCATCCCCAACACACACTCCCACACCTTTGCCAACAAGCACATTTGAAGAATATTTTGATCAATACAGCAGTCTGTATAATGTAAGTAAAGAGCTTCTTAAAAAGATCGCTTACTGTGAGTCAGGTGGGCACCCCGGAGCAAATAATGGACCGTACGGCGGGATGTTTCAATTTTCTGAATCTACCTGGATTGCAACCAGAAGTGAAATGGGCGCAGACACCAATCTCAACCTTCGCTTTGGGGCAAAAGAATCTATAGAAACCGCTGCATTTAAAATATCACGGGGCGGTGAAAAGGCCTGGCCAAATTGTATATAATACTTTTACATCATGATTGACACAATATCTATAAATGGACGTATCACATCAAGCACTGAGGGAATCCTCCCCATAACCTCACTTGAAGTAACCTATGGCGTGGGCGTGTATGAAAATATAAAAGTTCGTAACAATATATCGTATTTTATCCCCCAACATGTTGATCGTATCCTAAACTCAGCTCGTTTAGTTGACATAACTCACGAGCTTTCTTCTGAACAAATCATCACGTATTTGACCGAATATAAAAACTCCATGAAAGAAGATTCATATAATCTAAAAATGATCTTACTTGCTCGTGAAAAAGAAGGAGCGCAACTTTACATCATGGCTACCGCACCACAATTTCCTAAAAAGCAGTGGTATCGCGATGGGGTTTCAGTTACTCCATTTAAATATGAACGATGGAAGCCCCAAGCTAAAACGTTAAATATGTTTCCGAGCTACTACTATTACAAACAAGCAAAAGCACAAGGAGCATATGACGCTTTATATATCGACCATAAGGGAAATGTTCATGAAGGATCACGCACCAATGTATTTTTGATAAAAGATAATCAAGTGTATAGTCCACCCAAAGAAGATGTTTTGGAGGGAGTTACACTCATGACTCTGGAGCGTGTTTTTAAAAAAAATAACATGAATATCATTTATCAACCAATCCCTTTTGATTCAATTTTGTCCTACGACGGAATGTTTCTTACCAGTACGAGCACTAAAGTAATGCCCGTTAAAACAGTAGGGGACCAGTCATTTCCAGAAATCCATAATAGTATTCACACCATACGAGAAATGTATGAAACAGCGCTCTCTACCTGTGAAGGAAAGTTTGATCTTATTTAGCCTTCTTAATAAGTTGTATAAGTTTTTTAATGGATTTTATATTTCCATCTAAGATTGCAAGTCCTAAACTTTGGGCACTTATTTTATGTTCTTTCTTTGTGATTCCTTCAACAAATCTACCATTTGCACTATGAAATAGTTCCATAGCAAGGTATTGCGCAAAAATCCCCTCATCTTCAATTGGCTCTATGTCCTTATATGCCTTGATGCATACCTCAGCATACTTGATTGCTTTAGATTTGGGGATGTGTTTAGTTAAGCTATACAACACAATATGGGCAAGAAAGTTAGGAAGCATATAGTTTTGATCTCCCCAATGACATCTTCCAAAATCTAAAAAGGTAACTTCACCATTTTTATTTATCAGCATGTTTTTGGGGTGGCTATCTGGCCATACAAAGTGTCGTGGCTTTTTATCTTGCTCTTCTTTCTCTTGCGCATATTGAGTGAACTGCGACTCTAGTTTTTTATGTCGTTTTAGATCATTGGGATATGCAAGGAGCATTTCTAAACTGCGTTCATAAAAACTGAGTTGAGCAGATTCATTTGTTTTGAATTCTTCCCATTCGCGTGATATTTGAATTAAGTGGGCAAGTGATGAACCAATATGCTTGGCAGATTTCATATTGATATTCTTTTTAAGAATAAGCTGCGATAGATTTACAAAACCATCAACCCGTAGATCTTCCATAACGAGGGTGGTAATTTTATCCATATTTTCTATAAGTTGTGGAACACGGATGTGTTGTTCAGTGGCCAAGCGCTTGAGGACTCGTACTTCTGCATCATGTGATTCGTTCATAATGAGGTAATCAACAGGAAGCTTTGGCTCAGTATTTTCAGTATGTTTCACGACCACTTTTTGCTTGTCTATTGTTCCTTCAAATACTTTTACCTTGTCACTCGCAGATAATGATTTCCCCATTTTAAACGAAGGAAATTTTGTTTTAACTTTACTCTCGAGATCCTTTGGATTTCGAATTATAGGATCTGGATAGTGAATGTCTCTAAATGTTGCACTGACAGGAAGGATATATATATTTTTGTTCATATCTTCATAAAATTATTAATAATTATGTTGTAACATTTCGATTACCCATGGAGCTAATTCGAGCCCAAGATGGTTGTTTGATTGTTCTAATTCTTGTCGATTTACGGTGGTCAGCTCATATGCATATTCATTATTTATCTTGGGAAGAGCACGCACAGAACATGAATATATGTGGCACACCTCGTGCTCAATATAGTCACTTTTGGGATCTTTTGCTTTATATTGCACGACGCCCTTTTTAATTGGTTGTTGAACTAAATCTTCAGATGTAATGGCTAATTCTCTTTCAAGGGTGAGCATGATAGCGGTCATATCATCTTGCAAGACATCTCCATCATAGAGCTGATGGGTTGAAACAGTCATGTCCCATACGCCATCAAACACCGGATGCTTACGATGTTGCAATAGTACGTTCTGTTCAAGCTGTACGGTAATAGTAAGTGCGCGGTGGAGAATACCTTTTTTGTGGGCTTCCCATCGCTCGATAGATTTAATGATTGTGTCGTTCTCATCTACCTGCGCTATAATCTGTTCGTTCGTATAGTCGTGCATTATGATGGTATTTTACCAGTTCTGACGTCATTTTTCAGCTTGAGTTTCAAGCTTCTGTTGAATTAGCTTGACTCG
>JAQBTX010000029.1 GCA_027624795.1 bacterium
GGAAAAAATACCCTTGGTAAGTCATGCTAATTTTCATGGATCTTGTAACCAAAAAAAAGATGAAAAGAACTACCAGTGAAGAGAA
Organism: bacterium; assembly: GCA_027624795.1. Classification (GTDB taxonomy): domain Bacteria; phylum Patescibacteriota; class Microgenomatia; order UBA1406; family GWC2-37-13; genus UBA1450. Next base: position 86 of record JAQBTX010000029.1, read on the forward strand.
TTTAAACGGTGCAAGAGGAATGTTTAAGTAATAACTTGCCAATAAAAAAACACCAAAAAGAAACGTAAATACATCTTTTTCATCGAAAAAAAACCGATCAAGTCTAAATATCATATTAAAGTAAAAATCCCCATCCCATTCCTAAAATATAATACTGATCTACGAAATAGGCAAGCAACAATGCGGTAATAGAGATTGCAATGAGCGTTACATGAGAATAGAGAAAGTTATTTACTGAATATGGCGTGAGCATCCAATCATTATAGTACAATATCAGTGCTATGAACACTCCTCTTGCCGACAAGCTTCGACCGACTTCTTTAAAAGAGTATGTAGGCCAAGATCATCTTCTGGGTCCAGGAAAGCCAATTCGTCGCATGATAGAAAATAAAAAACTGGGATCTATGATATTGTGGGGGCCCCCTGGATGTGGTAAAACAACTATCGCAACACTCATTGCCAAACAGATTGATGCGGTGTTTATCCCCTTTTCTGCCGTGACAAGTGGAGTTAAGGAAGTTCGTCAAGTCATAGCAGATGCCGATCAGCGCCAACAGTTTTTTAAGCAAAACACCATACTTTTTATCGATGAAATTCATCGGTTTAATAAAGCTCAGCAAGATGCATTTTTACCTGCAGTGGAAAAAGGAACCATCACGCTCATCGGTGCCACTACCGAGAATCCGGGTTTTGAAGTCAATGCCCCGCTCATATCGCGCTCACACGTATACATTCTCAAACAACTAGATGATACCGATATGAATAAGATTCTCAAGCGAGCCGTGAAAGAATATCCAAATAATAAGTTCGAAAAAGACGCATTAGATCACATCGTTACCTATGCAAATGGAGATGCCCGGAGCGCCATAAATGCGCTCGAACTTGCTGCAAGTATAGCTAAACGAGTAAATTTAGAGATTGCCGAAGAAGCACTACAACAGAAATCGCTGTATTATGATAAAAAGGGTGACTCGCATTACGACACTATTTCTGCATTCATAAAAAGCATGAGAGGAAGTAAGCCTGATGCTACGCTTCATTACCTGGCACGCATGTTGGAAGCCGGTGAAGACCCTATGTTTATAGCACGACGTATGGTTATTTTTGCCAGTGAAGACATAAGCAATGCTCAACCAACAGCACTTGTGTTGGCAACAAGCACGATGCAAGCCGTGCATATGATCGGTATGCCAGAAGCTCAAATTATACTGGCACAATGTGCTACCTATTTGGCAACTGCCAAAAAATCAATAGCATCATATGCCGGATTAAACGAAGCCAAAAAAGACGTGATGAATATGAAACTTGATCCGATCCCTCTGCATTTGAGGAATGCATCCAATAAGGTTATGAAAGAAGCGGGGTATGGAAAAGATCATATAAGGTATCCATGGAAATCCGTTCGACAGGTTCGACAAACTCACTGCAAGCAAGCTCAGGATAAAGATGGAGATTCAAACTTGGAATATTTGCCCAAGAATTTGAAGGGAAAGAAATACTATCGACCGGACTGGAAGTGATATCTACAATCGCCATCAAGTTGTCAGTAGAGTAGAAAAAATATCAAAAAATTGGTAAAATACAAGTATGAAAAACTGGTCGACAAATACAAAACGCCTCAAACAAAACATTCGGGCATATACCATTTGGAAACTTGAGCAGATGATCAATTTTGGATTAAATAATCATAAGTTGTCTCTGAAGGCTTTGAAGAAATATTGGAACACCTTAGAAATTGATCCAAATAAACGAAACTTTCTCAAAAAAATAGTATGGCCTCAATCTTAACCCCTCAGCAAAAACACGCACTTGAACTCATCTCTCAAACAAAGATAGCTAAGCAGTTTTACTTTTCTGGTGGGACTGCCCTTTCACACTACTATCTCAGCCATCGCCTATCTGAAGATTTAGATTTTTTTAATGAAGATGAGTTTGATCCTCAAGCTATTACTGTCATTCTCAAGTCATTACAACCCAAATTGGGTTTCAGCTCATTTGACTTTCAAGATAGCTTTAACAGAAACCTCTTTTTCTTACAGTATAAAAATGATTATGTGCTCAAACTTGAATTCACGTATTACCCATTTCATCAAGTTGAATCACCTACCATAAAAGATGGATTACGAATTGATAGCGTTCTTGATATTGCGACCAATAAGCTATTCACCATTTCGCAGAAACCAAGAGGTCGAGATTACTTTGATCTTTTTGCCATCATTAAAAAATACTCCTATACCATAGAACAGTTGAGAATGTTTGCAAAACAAAAGTTCGATTGGCATGTTGACCCATTACAGCTTGCCTCACGATTCAATGAGATAGATCAACATCTAGATGACCCCATTCTCACAGAGCCTATTGCTAGGGATCAGCTGACTTCGTTTTTTCAACAAGAAGCGATAAGATTTACAAAACAAATTGTAGAGTGAACTTTTTTCTAAAAAAAACTATTTTCAGATCGTAAGCCTGTTTTCATGGAGAAAAAAGGTATTGTAATCGCACTTGCAGTATAGCAGTCTTAGGTCATGTCAAAATAAAAACGCATTCTAATCATCGAGGACGACGTCTATATCCGCGATCTTTATGCTGAAATTCTGGGCGAGGAAGGATACGATGTCGACACCGCAGTTGATGGCGAAGAAGGCCTCGTGAAAGCAAAAACAGGAGGTTATCACTTGATACTTCTTGATGTGATGATGCCAAAGCTTGACGGACTGGGCGTGCTCCAAGGTTTGCAGCAAAACCCTCCCCAAAACCCCAATGGGTCGGTGATACTACTTACCAATCTGGCGCAAGATGAGGTGGCACAAGAAGCACTCAAAACAGGGGCGAAAGATTTTGCCATCAAAAGCGATCTCAATCCTCAGGAGCTTCTTACGCGTCTTAAATCTTATTTGACGTGACGGTCGATACCGATCCTGTCGTTTCATCTTCAAACTTCTTCAGACTACGAAGCGCCTCCTCACTGCATGCGATTACTCTGCTTTGCAGTTTCTCTCTTTCGGTCTTTGAGTCGTGATTTACCAGGTGATGTGTGAGTTGCTTGATGTCATTTATCGGCTGGCGCAGGTTTGCCGAGAAATTGTGAATTTTATTGAGTAAAATATCTTCGACGATACCCGCGGGCGGAGTGGATGCGGTTTTGCGAAGTACCAAGATCTCTTTTTTCCGTTTCTTTGAGCTTGAGAAATTCTTTTCGCAGATAAAAAGTGAGCGGAATAAAAGAGACAAGAGAAAGAATGACGAGAAAGTCGTATGCTATATCCACCTTTCCTACATTGAGGGAAAAGAGTACTGCCAGTACCCCGATAAATCCTATGGATGCGGCTGACTCAAACTCAAATGCCAGCAAGAGAGCCAGCAGATATAACGCAAAGAAAAAAGGAGAGAAAAACCAGCCGGTCGCGGCAACGACCAGAAGTATTGCGGCTGTCAAAAGATAGATAAAGTGGGGAGTCCTTCCGACAGGTACTCCCGCCTTTTTTTTGCCGGTATCCGTAGCCGACGAGTCCGATGATAGAGAAAAGAGCAAGTGGCAAAAGCAGAGGTTTGGATAAAGGCAACACATTCAGAAAATATACCAAAATGGTGATGCCGACAATAAAGAGCGTATTTTTATATTTTTTAAACATAGTAAAAATATAATACATTAACTATTTAACAATGTCATCCTGAATAAACCTTCATAACAGTTCATTCCTATTGACACACTATTTGTCATTCCCGCGAAGGCGGGAATCCATGCTTGATTTTCCTAATAAATTTGTATTATTAAGTCTGGATCCCGCACTAAATGCGGGATGACAATGACACTACTTATTTGTCTCAAATCGATAATAGGCGTCGTACGCATAGTTTTTGTTTTGGCTCATCACCTCGAAAAAGTACTCACTCTCTGGCTTGAGTCCGATGAGTTTGATCGTATGATGCTTGGCGTAATCATTTCCCCACGCCTCTTGTCCATACGATAGATCTCGCCCATAGTTGACTTTGTTGCTTTTGGTGAAATGGTTGGTATCCTAGGATACGATGGTATAGTCGGTCCCCATCTCCTCTATGGTGACATTGGTAATCCGTGTCGGATCCGGATCAAAGAGGATTGCGTCTGTCGTGTCTATTACCACTCTGACTCGATAGAAAAAATCTGCTCCTTTTGCCGCAGGTTCTTTAAATGAGAGATACGCCAAGTTCAAGGCTCCTGCCACCTTTTTTATCTTTGTGCCCCGATCGCTCCAGCTTTGTGCGACGGCTTCCCGACTCGATGTCTCAAAATCAGTCATGCGACGATTGAGGTCTTGATAAACTCCTCCAAAAAAATTGTTTGCCAAAGTGGTTTGCAGTCCAAGTCTCGCCATGACTTCTGCGACTGCATTCCCGATACTTGTGAGCATTCCGCCACACGGCTGTCGCTCCCGCATTCCATCTGAAATTCTGCAATTCAAAACTGCCCAGAAATGCCGCCGTAACCAAACCCGTATTGTTGACATACATGTTTCCATTTGATTCGACGGAAAAATTCCCCCCGCTATTAGCTGGAGTATTTATTGTGGCTCCGCTGCTGCCTTTGATAATTATAAGTACCTCAAAACCAGATAAACCGGAAAACAATGTATTATTGGCGGTAGCTAAACTATCATTCGACCCATCGAACCTGCCCGCCGGCCTGCCATTCTGCCCTCTTGCCACATAAAGCGGCTGGTTAGCCGTTGTCGTCTGGCTGGCGTCATAGGCGTTGCCGCTCTGGTCGTACCATTTGACAATGTAGCCGCTGCCACCACCGACAAACGCACTCACCGCCGCCGTGTCCAGGTCGCCATCTGCCTCATAGCCGATGTCCTGCTCGGTATTGTCACTGCTGCGCCGGATGCGTAGGATGCGTAGGATGCTGCCGGTGTAGGCCGTGCGTAGCCGCCGCATCCCGTAGGCCCGCGGCTATTGAAGGGACTGAATCGTAGTAATTGGTTGCCCCTGCATACGTCCAACTGGTGAGATCACTTTCAAATCCAGTGTTTGATAACTTTTCAGTTTTTGATGAAACTACCTGTCCAGACGTAGTAGTCGCATCTATGCTTGACCCGCTTGAATATTGATTTGTTGTTGATGCCCCCACTCCGCTACTCCAATCGGTTTGTGTCCAAGATGTGGCGGCGTAGACAGGAGAGATGAGAAAGGGGGTAAAAATAGACTGCATAAGCAAGAGTGCAATAGCAAAGACTGAAATAAGTTTTCTTGCTATTTTTTTCATGATTTCATCATAAAGGGACTCATAAATAAGTCATGATAACATGGTACAAAAAATAAAAGAAATGTGCAACAGATGTATTGAGAAAGGATTGCTTATTTACGATTTGAGCTTAAATTAAGCTCAAATCACAAATTGACAGTCACGAATCGATATGGTAGTATATAGATACTAAACCGCCCTGTGAGATCGAAAGATATTTGCAGGGCTTATTTTTTGGTATACTAAAAAGTGTGAAAAAACGTTGCATTGTCATTATTGATGGAAGCAATTTTTACTTCAAACTTAAAGATTTAGGTTTGAATAATCTTCTTTCTTTTGATTTTAGCAAATTTGTTCTTCTTCTTGCTCGGTCTTATAAAGTAATAAATACGTGTTATTATATTGGCCGCATTAGGCAGGATGGAAGTGCTAAAACTGAAAAGCTGTTTGATGCACAACAAAAACTTATTGGACGTTTAAAAAAACATAAGGTTTCATATCAATTCGGATACTTGCTAAAAAATGACGGAAGATACCACGAAAAAGGAGTTGACGTTCAAATGGCAATTGATATGTTAGTCGCTGCTTATGAAGATCAATGCGATAAAATTATTCTTGTCTCATCTGACACAGACTTGGCACCTGCCATAAAAAAGGCCCAAGAAAAAGGTAAAACTGTTGAATATGTAGGATTTTCGCATAAGCCAAGTGTGGCAATGGTAAGCTTTTGCTCGGAGTCACATATAATTACGAAAGAGGACATCTTGCTGTTTACATCTTCTTAAACCCTATTTCCTTCATTATCGTACATCATCTCCACAAATCCATCTTTTCCCGCAGGTAAAAACTGTCAGCATGCCCCAGATGCCCACTTATTAAAGAACGACTTGAACGATATGAAGAAGCTGAAAGCGCATGATATCGAAAGGCTTTCTTGCCTATCCGCCGATTGAATCGGGAAGGTGAACTTTTACAGGCCGATTTTATCTTTCAGCATAACGCAATTTCTATCCCTCTCCGATATGATCATTTGATCACGAGATATGGGCCATGGGATGTTGAGTGTGGGATCAAATAATGATATTGCCGCATCGCCCGATGTATCACGATCTGCGTAGAGCCGATCGACAAAATACACATAATCCATAGGTCCCTGGGTTACTAAGTATGAATTTCCCACTCCTTGTGGCACGTATAACGACCCAAATAATCCGTCATTCCCCATCTGAAATGTTTCAACTGCTTGGTAAGTAGATGAGTCTTTACGTAAATCTGCAAGTGCACAAAAGCATGAACCCTGCGTAACAAAAATAAACTTATTCCATCCTTCCGCATGAATTCCACGAATAACGTTAATGTCTGATCTGGCATGATTGATTTGCTTTACTACAAATTGATTGCCGGTGATTGTGTCAAGCTCTGGCATGCGAGCAATTTCGGAAAAGAACCCACGCTCATCTTCATATTTGGATCTTGTTATGAAATAAAGCCCATCAATGGTGGTTTTGAATATGCCATTTTGGATTTCAGTTTGAGGAATAAAGTTCATTTGTGATTCGTAATTTACAATTATTTCATTGTACTAAAATATTCTCGCGCTTGTCGCTCATCTTCTTTCATTTGTGCGACAAGCGCATCTTGATTGTTAAATTGTTCGTTATTGCGAAGCTTTTTTAATACTGAAATTTCGAGTGTTTTGCCGTACAGATCGTCATCGAAATCAAGTAGAAATATTTCTGCTTTTTTATCATACTCACCAAATGTCAGTGGTTTTCCCACAAAAACAAGTGCAGGATATGATGTTTCACCATATAAAACTGACCCAACGAAAATACCCTCCTGAGTTTCTGGATCTATAGGAATGTTTGCAGTAGGATATCCGAGAGTTTTACCCCGACCTAAATGCTTTTGTACTACACCAGAGAAAGAAAATAACATGTGGCTGGAGAGAGGATCGGACTCTCGACCTAACGCTTATGAAACGTTCGCTCTACCACTGAGCTATCCAGCCGGCTTGGGATGAATTATAATATATTTTAATGGACCTTTCTATCATAATCATTTCATATAACACTGCCGAGTTGACCAAACTTACGATTAAATCAATTTTTCAATCGATTTCATCAGATCTCGCTTTTGAGATTATAGTGCTTGATAATGATTCAAGAGACAATTCAGTACCAATGCTTAAAGAGCTCGTAAAAAAACATGATAATGTAATACTGATAGAATCTAAAGATAATCTAGGCTTTTCCAAAGGAAATAATAAAGCAATAACTCGGGCTAATGGTACTCATCTGCTCTTTCTTAATTCTGACATTATTGTAATAGACAATGCAATTGAACAGCTTTATTCTTTTTATAAAACCAACGATGAAGTACATTTTGCGGGGGGGAAATTATTAAATAATAATACATCACCCCAAGCTTCTACCGGTCCCTTTTATTCTTTACCCGTAGTTTTTGGAGCCCTCTTTTTAAAGGGTGATTATTGGGGTTTAACACGGTATTCACCCAATACCAATAGAAAGACCGATTGGGTTTCAGGTGCATGTTTAATGACAACCAAACAACTCTTTGAAGAGCTTGGTGGATTTGACGAAGAATTATTCATGTATATGGAAGAGATTGACCTTCTTTACCGGGCTAAAAAGAAAGGATATTCTACTTATTTCTGTGCCGAAGCGAAGTTTATTCACCTAGGTTCTGCATCGAGTCAAGGCAAGACATATCCTATATTGCAAGTCTATAAAGGGTTCCTGTATTTTTATCAGAAGCATCACTCTTTAGTTGCTGTATCTTTACTCAAAGGTATGTTACAATTAAAAGCAGACGTATCTATTTGGGTTGGTAAATTAACCCAAAATAGGTATTTAATCGAAACATATGGAAAAGCTAAAAACATTATTACAATGGCTCGATAAACACCTTTTAACGATACTTGTTATTGGATTTATCTTCATCATACCTCTCTATCCTAAGCTGCCTTTTAAGATGATCAACTATACGTATGTCGCCGTACGACTGGAAGATTTCTACATGGTGATTATATCCTTAGTCTATTTTATTCAATTTCTGCGCAAAAAAGTTACGGTTCCCTGGGGTATGCTCATGTTATGTGGAGCTTATTGGATTTCAGTTTTTGTTTCCTATTTGTATGGATATTTTATTCAAGAATCCATAGCTATAAATCACCTTGGATTTTTACATAGCTTACGACGCATAGAATACATGGCTATATTCTTTATTGTCTACACGACCATTCGTTCAAAAAAAGATTTTTATACTTATATAAATCTTATCTTTATGGTTCTTTTCATAGTTGGAGTATATGGATTTGGGCAACGATTCGCAGGCTGGCCAGCAGTACAAACCATGAACCCAGAATTTGCAAAGGGGTATTTCTTAGTGCTTGAATCATGGGCACGCATATCTTCTACATTTGCGGGACATTATGACTTAGGTGGATATCTCATATTATTAATGCCGATCATTATTGGCTGCTATATTGCTACTAATAAAAAAGTGTATTTTGCTCTTTTCACGGTAGCGCTTATGGCCCTTATTCTTTCAGCATCACGAGCATCGTATTTAGCTTACGCGGTAACTATGATACCGTTTCTCATTTATGTTCGTAAATTCAAAGTATTAATTGTCATCATTGCACTCACTGCAATCTTGACTCCTCTTTCAGACAACTTGACCAGCAGAATATCACGCACTTTTCAACAAACACAAATATTTGTAAATCCAGAATCTGGAGATGTTATTGTTCCTCGGGTCAAGCGAGCAGATACACTGCCTCCGGGAGACTACGGAATAAATTCCATTACTACTGGTGGAGCAATCCCCCTTGTAGAGGTTGACTCAAAGGCAGTCGAAGAAACAAAGGCGCTCATAAAAAATTCCGTATTAGAAGAAGCAGAGCGCAATAACACGACACTTACTACTGAAGAGACTAATGCAATGGTCAATGAAATTTTTGGAACATATGTACCGGTAAACAAAAATCTTCTTGATATATCTATTTCTACTAGGTTCCAAGTAGCATGGCCACGGGCTATTGCGGCATTTATTAGAAATCCACTCCTTGGTACCGGTCCTTCGTCTCTGGGTGAAGCTACTGACGGTGATTACTTGCGATGGATTGGCGAGCTGGGATTACTGGGAACTACCACGTTCCTCGCTATTTTGGGAACAATCTTCATAAAAGTTTGGAAAGCGACCAAACTCATGACACGTAAAATGCAATATCTCTATTATGGGTTCCTCTTTGGTATAGCGGGCGTATTTTTTAATGCTGGATACATTGACTTATTTGAAGCTTCAAAATTGGCCTATACCTTCTGGCTCGTTGCAGGAGTATTCTTTGCAGCAATACCCTTCGTAATCAAAAAAGAGTCAGTTGATAAACTCAAGCTCTAATTTAGATTACAAACTATATGAAACGTATCGACTATCTCTTTCTTAGCATCATACTTATTATTGCAATGGGGCTAAGGCTTTACAATATAGATACCCCATTAGCAGATCTCCATTCCTGGCGTCAAGCAGATACTGCTGCAGTTGCTCGCAATTTTTCACGAGATGGTATAAACCTTCTTAAACCAACATATGACGATTTATCAAGCATCCAAACTGGTATTGAAAACCCAGAAGGACTTCGCATGGTTGAGTTTCCTCTTTATAACGCAATAGTGAGTTTATTTGTTCGATATCTTCCCCTCGCATCGGTGACAGTTTATGGAAGATTGGTATCATCAATGTTCTCATTAGTTACTATTGCCATACTCTATTATTTTGGATTAAAAGAAAAAAATAGACTTGCAGGTATTGCTGCAGCAGGAATATTTGCAATGTATCCCTTCTTTGTCTTTTTCTCGCGCACCGTGCTGCCAGAGACTACTGCTGTATCGTTTATGATGATTTCCCTATTCTTATTACATACTGGTTTTGATAAAACAAATTCTTTGAGAGTAATGCCTTTTATTGGATCAATTTTGTTCTTTGCCCTGTCGGTGCTTATTAAACCTACAACCATATTTTATGCTTTTGCCGCAGGGTATTTGTTTATAGATCATTATCGATTTGACGTATTTAAAAATTGGCGACCTTATGCATTCTTTATATTAGCTCTGATTCCTTTTGCCCTCTGGCGATGGTATATCTTGGCATTTCCCGAGGGTATTCCGGCTAGTGCTTGGCTCATAACTCATGTAAATACCTTTGAGGGACCAAAAAATATATTTTTCAAACCTGCCTTCTTTCGATGGATTTTCATGGAACGCATAGGCATAGCAATGTTTGGTATATTTGGAACGTTCTTTTTGCTCTTTGGTGTAATTGGTAAATATAAACGATTTTTTATTCATAGTATGCTATTTTCAGCTTTTGTATATTTATTTACTTTTCAGGGAGGAAACGTGCAACATGAATATTATCAAATCATCCTATTACCTGCATTGGCCCTTGCAGCAGGTGCAGGATTAGCGCAGCTTGCAGAACTCCCAGGCAAATTTGTGCATGGATTTATATTGTATCCCACCATACTGGTAGTATTTGGCATTGGTTTTTTATTTTCATACTATAAAGTTAAGGATTATTATTATTACCCCAAAGACTTACCACAAATTGCTCAACTGATTCAAGCATTCACTAAACCAACCGATAAGATAGTTACCGACAGAACTGGTGATACCACTCTGTTGTATTTGGCAGATAGAAAAGGCGCTCCAGCAGTATATAAAGATATTCCAACACTACAACAATTAGGGTATTCATTTCTCATCACCTCAAATGGAGAAATGACCAATGAGCTCAAAGAGCAAGGATTTGTTGTCTTGGTAGAAAACGAATTCTATTCAATCATCCAGTTATAGCAATTAATATGAAAATATTAATGCTTACCCCGTATTTGCCCTACCCACCGGCTTCGGGTGGACAAATTAGAACTCTTTATTTACTTAAATATTTGGCTCGAAACCACTCAATTACCTTAGTTTCACTCTATAAAGATGAAAAAGAAAAGGAGTATGCGCAATATCTGAAATCATATTGTAAAGAAATTCACTTGTGTAAGCGCGCCAGTAAACCATGGCAATTTAGAATTATTGCAAAAGCTCTGTTTTCCACCCTCCCTTTTTTAATTGTGCGCAATTATTCTCCTGAGGCGGCTACTACTATTGATAAACTATTAAATGAGAAAGAATTCGATGTAATCCACGCAGAAACCTTCTATATTATGCCCCATATTCCTGAAACAGAAATACCAATTCTACTCGTGGAGCAGACCATAGAGTATAAAGTTTACCAACATTATATTGCCTCACTCCCTGCAATTATTCGACTCCCTCTTCTTCTTGATATTATGAAACTGAAATCTTCAGAAACGTATTATTGGCATAAGGCAAACCAAGTAGCTACGGTCTCGGAGTTTGATAAAGGTGAAATTAAATCAATAGCACCCAACATTGATCCTGTGATTATTCCCAACGGAGCAGGAGATGAAATGTTTGTACATACGCTCCCCGATCACACAGCAGATGAACCAACCATTCTATTTATAGGTAATTTCTTTTGGCTGCAAAATGTAGAAGCTACACAATACCTTATAGAACATATTTTTCCTCAACTTGTTGAAAAAATTCCTAACATTAAACTCATAGTTGCTGGACAAAATATAAGCGAGAAGCTTATTGGCATTAAGCATAAAAGCATTATTATAAAAGCATTAGCACCCGATGATGAGCTAGAAGTTAAGAGACTTTATCAATCATCAACACTCTTTTTGGCACCTATCTTTGGTCCCGGTGGTACTCGATTGAAAATACTTGCCAGTATGGCTGCAGGATTACCGGTCATATCTACCGACATTGGCATAGAGGGTTTAGACCTTGTCGATGGGAAGCATGTATTAGTAGCACGTACTCCTCAAGAATTTGTGAATCAATCAGTCAAAATACTAAGTGATCGATCACTCTATGCTTCTATTCAAAAAAATGCATACCTTGCTGCCAAAGAGCGATTCAGCTGGAAAAATATAGCAAAGAAATTAGAAAACGTTTATAAAGATATCATTTGATATGAATATTGGAATAGATATTTCGCAGATGGCATATAAGGGTACTGGAGTAGCACGCTTCACCCGAGGACTTGTTGAATCCGTTCTTGAACATGATATCGAAAATACATGGATATTCGTGTTTTCATCCTTGCGACAAAAATTAGATAGGGACCTACTAATCAAGATTCGATCTTCCCGACATAAGGTTATTCTCCTTTCTGTTCCCCCAACAATTCTTTCACTTTTATTTAACGACCTCCACTCATTCTCCCAACTACTAACTACTAACTACCAACCCCTCATAAATCTTGATTGGTTCATAACATCTGACTGGACTGAACCAAAACTTTCCTGCAAAAAAGCAACGATTGTGCACGATTTAGTATTTAAAAAATTTCCAAAAACGGTAGATTCCACAATCTTAAATACCCAGGAAAAGCGACTCAAATGGGTAACTCAAGAATCTGATATTATTTTTGTTGACTCAAAAACTACGAGTACTGATATGCAAAATGAGTACGCAGTAAATACAAATCGCTTGGTTGTAAATTACCCCGGAGTTTCAATTCCTCCCATTCCAGAAATTGGGGAACAACGGATAATGGTCAAACAGTTGGGCATTACCAATCCCTATGTATTAACGGTAGGAAAACGTGAACCACGAAAAAACTTTGACGTTCTTATAGAAGCATTCAAGGAAGTAAAAAAAGGGTACAAGGGACCATTAGATTTAGTAATGGTCGGTCCAAAGGGTTGGGGAAGTGATGTCGAAATGAAACAGAATATTCATATCCTTGATTATGTGCCAGACAAGGAATTGAGTGCACTCTACGCACAGGCCACCTGCTTTGTGCTCCCGTCGCTTTATGAAGGATTTGGTTACCCGGTAATAGAAGCTATGCATCATGGCTGCCCGGTAGCAT
>JAQBTX010000030.1 GCA_027624795.1 bacterium
AAACTGCGAGTAGAAAAACTCTATCAAAAACTATTGGATCTAGGCATTGAAGTGCTCTATGATGACAGGGAAGAAGCTCGCGCCGGAGAAAAATTTGCTGCCGCTGATCTTATAGGTAATCCGATAAGGTTAGTCATATCGAAACGAACTGGAGAACAAGTGGAATGGAAAAAGAGAAGTGAAAAAGAAAGCGAATTATTAGAAGTTAATGAAGTAATAAAGAGAATTAATAAATTATACACGTCATCCCGCACTTGATGCGGGATCCAGTCTGGATTCCCGATCGTGGTCGGGAATGACACAATATTACTTATGACAAAAACTATCGTAACACACATGTCACCAGATCTAGATGCAATTGCAAGTGCTTGGTTGGTAAAGCGCTACCTCCCAGGTTGGGAAAGTGCTGAGCACGAATATGTGCCAGCAGGTGAAAGCTTAAATGGCATGAAGCCCGATAGTGACCCTGAAATAGTCCACGTTGATACCGGATTGGGAAAATTTGATCATCATCAGTTTAGCGAGCGGCTTTCTGCAACCAAGCGAGTATTTGATCATCTGGCAGAAGAAGGATATATAAAAGAGCGCGATATAGAAGCGCTTGAACAGATGACTCATTTTATAAATGAGATAGATAATTTTGGCGAAGTGGCATTTCCAGAACCTGTAGATATTCGCTATGCATTTTGTTTACATGAATTTATATACCCGCTTAGAGGAAAACTGAGTAGCGACACTGAGCTTATGAATGCCGTTATGCTTATTCTCGATAGTATTCTTGTTAATGTAAAAAATAATATTAATGCTGCAGTAGAAGTAAAAGAAGGCGCCGTAATAGTAAATAGGTGGGGTAAAACATTATTTATGGAAACCAAAAATGAAGTATCGGTAAAATATGCATTAAAAGTAGGGTATGACGTAGTGGTAAGACGAGACCCCGAAACTAGTACGGTACGCATTAAAACACAGCCAAAAGATGGATATGACTTAACACCGCTCTATGATATTGTAAAGAAGCGAGACCCGAAAGCAACGTGGTTTTTACATGCCTCAACTCATATGCTTTTGAATGGTTCTTCTAAAAATCCAAACAGTATTCCTTCTTCGTTAACTTTAGCGCAGCTCATTGCAATACTAAAGGATATATAATACAATTGAGATTCTTGAATTACTAATTTTAGTATATGAAAGCGAGGTGTCTAACTTACTTAAATGGTCGTTGTAACAAAGAAAAAAGGAGATTCTAATGAGAATATGTTTCGCAAATTTACGAGACTTTACATTGATGGAAAAGTCGTGGATGAAGTACGTGAACGCATGTTCTATAAGAGACCTTCTCAAGTTCGTAAAGAAGAAGAGAAAGAACGACGTAAGAAGCGACATACCCGTGGCTAATTCACCGGTTTATGATCAATATTTACAGCTCTTCACGATACAAACTCAATAAAAAGCGGTTGACCAGCTATGCCCAAGAGGTACTTAATTCCTTCAATGGAGCACCTTCTTCTGTGCTTAATATTGCTTTTGTAGGAAAAAGAAAAATGAAAGAAGTAGCGCGAACTTACAAAAATGAAGATGTAGCGTTACCCGTTTTATCCTTTTCGTATTTAAAGGATCCTATCTTAAAAACTGAACATGTAATTGGTGAAATTGTAATATGTTACCCTCAAGCAGTATTACTCGCTGCGCAGAGACGGAAAATGGTAGACAACATGATGGAAGAACTTGTAAAACATGGTCTCCAGAATATTTTTCTTAAATAAATTCTAAGTTCGAATATCGAAATTCTAAACAAATGATAAATTCCAATGTGAAACCATTTGTATTTGATACGGATTTAGAGTTTAGGATTTAGAATTTAGGATTTAGGATTTAAGAATTGGAGTTTAGGATTTAGGATTTAGGATTTAGAGTTTATACAATGTACTACCTTACTTATCGACCCAAAACTATACAAGAGCTCGACAATTCCCATGTTCGAGAAACTATTGCAAATCTCTTGCAATCTAAAAATCTTCCCCATGCACTATTGTTTGTTGGACCAAAAGGGACCGGTAAAACATCTACTGCCCGTATTGTAGCAAAAGCCATAAACTGTTTAGATAATGCTTATTTGGAAAAAGGAACATCATATGATCCTTGCAACAAATGTAGTAACTGCACCACCATAACAAGTGGTGGATCTCCTGATGTAGTAGAACAAGATGCTGCGAGTAATAGAGGGATAGATGAAATTCGACGACTGATACGCGAATCTTCGTTTGCACCCATGACAGGAACCTACCGCGTATATATCATAGATGAAGCCCACATGATAACCCCAGATGCATTCAATGCACTGCTAAAAACTCTCGAGGAACCTCCAAAAAGCGTTATCTTCATACTTGCTACCACTAATGAAGAAAAGCTTCCCACCACGATCATATCGCGGTGTTTACGTGTTCCCTTTGGCGCAGCAAAAAAGATCGATATAATCCATATGTTAAAGCGCATAGCAGAGAGCGAGCAGATAACAATTAAACCAGATCTCTATGACTTAATCGCAACTTACAGCGAGAATTCTTTTCGCGATGCAACAAAACTTCTTGAAGAATTGGTTGTTCAAAAAAAGCTCGATTTCAAAGAAGCTCAAGTGTACTTGGGAATTCGTTCAAAAGATTCTCTGCTTCACATTATAGCCGATAAGGATTTAAAAGAAGCCATGGATTGGATCGATGAATTTGTAGCAAGTGGTGGCAATGTAAAACACTCAATTGAGGATATGTTGCAAAAACTTCGAGTATATTTGGTAAAAAAAGCTACTAAAGCAGAGGATGGGGTAGATATAAATCTTTCAATGAAAGAAATAACTCAGCTTATCAAGTTGCTCCATGAAGCATATAACCTCATGAAAATTTCGCCGATAGAAGTTTTACCCCTTGAGATTGCCGTGGTAGAGTTCTATAATAAAAAACATGTTTAATCCACTCAAAGGTCTTGGTAATTTACATCAACTTCAACAACAGGCAAAGCAGATGCAAAGCGCCCTTCAACAAGAAGAAATAACCGTAGAAAAAGACGGAGTAATAATAATAATGCGCGGCGATCAACGAATCATTAATGTAGAAATTGACGGCGTCATGGAAAATCGCATCGCAGATGCCATAAATGAAGCAGTCAAAAAGACCCAAGAATTAGCAGCACGAAAACTGTTGCAAATGAATCAGCAATGATCAAACTTTTTTCTGGAACATCCAACCCAAAACTAGCGCGCGAAGTAGCAAAGGCCATGAATATGGAACTTGCACAAGCAGAAGTAACTACCTTTGATAATTCTGAAGTGCGCGTTCGTATAGAAGAAGAGGTAACTCACGATACCTGCGTAATCATACAAACAACTGCATACCCAACCAATACAATGCTCATGGAACTGTTTCTTATGGCAGATGCCCTGCGCCGCCAAGAAGCCAGACGTGTTATAGCCATGATTCCATACTTTGGTTATGCTCGGCAAGATGTACAACACCGACCAGGCGAGTGTGTTTCTGCAAACGTCATAATCAAATTTATTGAAGCTATTGGGATTCATAAAGTGTATACATACAATCTTCATGACGAGGCAACTGAAGGAGTATTTAGTATTCCTTTTAAAAATCTGTCTGCTTTCCCTTTGCTCGCAGATAAAATCCATGCGTATTTAGATACAAAGGGAGTGGAAGTAACTCCAGAACATATTGCCATTGTGTCACCAGATCAAGGTGGTATAGAGCGCGCTCGTAAATTTGGAGAAGTGCTTTTTGGTCATGGGAGTTTTGATTTGGTCGTTACCGAAAAGAAACGAGATTTAGATAAAAATCATGTGAGTAAAGCGCTCTCACTCTACGGTGATGTGAAAGGTAAAGTAGCGGTAATCATTGATGATGTGAGTACCAGCGGAAGTACGCTTGTAAACTCTGCGCAATTTGCCAAAGAACAGGGTGCAACCAGTGTTATAGCTGCTATAGTTCATAGAGATTTTGCCAATGACACTGCTGCAAAAATACAAAATTCAGTTATCGAAACTTTCTTTACCACTGATTCAATAGCCAGTAGACCAGAAACAGAATTTGAGAAGCTGGTAGAGCTAGGCATTGCCGAAGATATTGCAAGAGTGCTCAAAGAGATTCCGAATGGGGATTAAGTTTTTTCCTTCATCTAATATAAGAATTTGTTTCTGAGCTAACGAGAACTAATTCATGAGTGTGATACTTTGCCGAACAAGGAGGTCGAAGTGTTACGTAAATATATGTGCTAGTAGTTGTTGTTATTCTATTTCTCTGTCGAAAAATATTCACTCTTGGTATTAAAGAATTCTCTGACTCTGGAGGTCGCCATAATCTCACTGGGACTTCTATATCTTTCGCTTTTAATGTCATATTAGCTTCAACTCCATGGTGAAATTGAACTCCATCAGGTAATAATATTCCCCAATCGCGATCTTGCAATCTCCTCCCAATATCAATTGCTTGTAAGAAAGCCGAAATTAAAGCACGCTTTTTCGAGATATCATCAAATCCTACCTGTGGATCCATAACGTATGCAATATTATTAGCAAAATCTTCAAATAGATTTGGCTCTTCAGGTAATCCAATAAACCATGGTTGCTTAAGGTAAAACTCCTCTGGATGACTATGTATTCCTTTTGATATTCCACCAGTCCAATAAGCAACATTATCTCGAATTTCTTGAAATGGTATATGGTGCTCATCAAATCTTGCTCCCATATTAATAGCTTCAATTCCAGTTGCACTATTATATCTAAGTTCTGCCATACGCCCTAAACCTCTACCGTATAAATCATGTAAAAATAATTGTTCTTGTGGTATTCCCATATACGAAAAAGCCCCGCTTGTTGGCGGGGCGTTTGTAATTTTTTAATTAGTTCTATTAACTTCTAAAAACACCCCTTGTCCATGTTCGGACAATAAGGTGGGCGGTAATAAGGGTAATAGATGTATTATTCATACTATGAGACAGTATATACCTTGAGATTAAAATGTCAATAGTTAAGCTATTGTCATTGCGAGCGAAGCGTGGCAATCTCAATACTACAGAGATTACTTCGTCATCCGCCAGCTGGCGGACTCCTCGTAATGACAGGCGTTTTTTGTCATTGCGAGCGAATAAAATGAGTGCGGCAATCTAAATCTCATAGAGATTGCTTCGTCGTTATCACTCCTCGTAATGACAGGCGTTTTTTGTCATTGCGAACGAATAAAATGAGTGCGGCAATCTAAATCTCATAGAGATTGCTTCGTCGTTATCACTCCTCGCAATGACAGACTTACATTATCTAAAATCCTCTTCTATTTTCTAGTGCCTTGCGAAGAGTCATGTAGTCGGCATATTCTAAGTTACCTCCCATGGGCATACCATAGCCCAGGCGAGTAACAGTGAAGGAAAGGGGTGTGGCTTCTTTGACTTCGTTAAGCTTATTTCGTATATACATGGCTGTAGCTTCACCTTCCATGTCGGGATTTGTTGCCAGAATGATTTCTTCCACGTGAGTCGAGGCATCGCCATTTACTTTTTTCAGCCGGTCAAAGAGTTGTGAGAGAAATATATCATCGGGACCAATGTGGTTTAGAGGGTCTATGCGCCCATGGAGCACATGATACACCCCATCATAAATGTTTCCCGTTTCCATAGAGAGAAGGTCAAGCACGTCTTCAACCACGGTAATGCGTTTTTTATCTCGTTTTGGGTTTGAGCAGATACTACAGATTTCTTCTTCGGTCAGATTCATACATATACTGCACCGTTTGGTGCGCTCTTTTAAGTGAGCAAGCTGTTCAGAAAAAGCTTTGAGGTCGCCATCAGGAAGCCGAAGTAAATAAAAAGCCATACGGTTTGCAGACTTTTCCCCAATGCCAGGAAGTCGCTCTAAAAAGAGGGAGATATTTTTTAAGCTTTTGGGTAATGAGGACATACTAATTCTAAATACTAAGCACTAAGCTCTAAATCCTAAACACTATACTCTAATTCTAAACTCTAAATTCTAAACACTAAATATATATCATCAAATTAGAAAATTTGATTTTAAAAAAATTATTTCGGATTTAGATATTCGATATTCGGATTTTAAATTAGGCCTGAATTATCTCTACAAGCATTATGGGTCTGCGGCCGCGCTCTTTGTAAAAGAATGTTTCCAGTTCTTTCCCTATGCTTCGTTTGTAACCGACAGTATCAAGTAACGTACCACGAATAGCGTTTAGAGACTTTTCTACCACTTGAGTGGCTTTTTCAAACATGTCGGTTTCCTTTTCTTCAAACACAAATCCACGTGAGAAAAATTTTGGCTTGGTACTCAGTGTTCCATGTTGATCGATAACCAGGACGCATATGACCATGCCATCATTTGCTAACGTTTTACGATCCCGAAGAACCGAATTACCAATATCACCTACGCCATAGGCATCTACATAAATACTTCGTGTTTCTATGGTTTCACCTCTCGTTGCGGTGGTTTTAGTAAACCATACCGTGTCTCCTTCTCGAAGCATATATACTTGAGAATCTTGGTACCCCAATCCGTTCATCAGACGTTGGTATTGCTGTTGATGACGGACCGTTCCACCAATAGGAATAAAGAACCGTGGGTGGGTAAAGCGTGCTAAAAACTTAAGATCTTCTTGGTTTCCATGACCTGATGCATGAAGTTGATCGGTAATAGCTGGGTAAATGACATTGGCTCCCTGAAGTGAAAGCTCTTCTATAACTCCATAGACCTCATCTTCATTTCCCGGAATGGGGTCAGAAGAAAAGACTACTTTGTCTCCTTTTTGTACTTGCACAAATTTGTTCATTTTTCGCCCGATTTTAGACATAGCGGAATCGTACTGTCCTTGTGATCCAGCAACAATGATGCACAATTTATTGGGTGGAGTTTTGCGAATTTCTTGCTCATTTCCGATAAGTATCTTTGGGATGCTTAAGTATCCAAGCGCTTGTGCCGCCTCAGTATTTTGCTTCATAGATCTGCCCATAAATACCACTTTGCGATTGAATTTTATAGCGGCATCCACACACTGTTTGATGCGTGATATATTGGATGAAAACGTAGTCATAAAAAATGCTCCTTTAGTGCTTCTCATTTCATCTTCTAACGTTTGGCCAACAATTGATTCAGACAACGTGAGCCCTTCGCGTTCAGATCCAAGTGCATCAGAAAGCAGACACAATATGCCCTCTTCACCCGCTTTGGTAATTTCATAAAAATCGGGAGATTCTCCGAATGGGGGAGATAGATCAAATTTAAAGTCGGGGCCATGATACATGGTTCCCACCGGAGATTTGACCAGTACATGGGTTGCATCGGGAATAGAATGGGTCATATGGATGAAGCGCACTTCAAATGCTCCAAGCTTTTCCCAGGTGCGAAATTTCACATCTCGTATATCTATAGGGCTTCCCAGTTCTTTAAATTTATTTTGTATAAAAGTTCGGGTTAGTTTGCTGGCATATACCGGTGGACTACCTAGCTTCTTATACAGGTAGGGGAGTGCGCCAATGTGATCTTCGTGACCATGAGTTATGGCAATGCCTCGAATTTTATCGACCTTATCTTCTAGGTAGGTAATGTCCGGAATGATGAGATCTACCCCGAGTTCATTTGCATCGGGGAAGCCCATACCACAGTCTAGGATGAGGATGTCTGAGAGCTTCTCATCGGTATAGAGCTCGTATAAATACATGTTTTTGGTAACGCCTACCACTCCTCCAAGAGGTACAAATCTAAGTTTATATTCATTCATATACACTCATTATCTCATGTTATACTGGACTGATCAATTGAATACATCATTATGTTACTATGCCAACCAAAAAACAAGTCAGCGACAAATTATATAACGTAATCGACCCAGAACTTAACCTTTCTATTATAGATTTGGGACTCGTGTACGATATTAAAGTGACCAAGAAAAAAGTGCATATCACCATGACTCTTACTAGTTTAGGATGCCCCTTATTTGATACCATAAAAGATGATATGTTGGCACAAATGGAAGCTCTTGATGTAAAGGAAGATGATGTAGAAATAGAGCTTACCTTTGATCCACCATGGTCTATGGATCTGATGAGTGAAAGCGCTAAGGCGATGTTGGGAATCTAGTTCGTATGAAAACTAATACAAAAAAGCCATTTTTAAATCCGTTTGAACAGGTTGCTGAGTTTGCCAAAGATACAGTAGTTACAACGGCGAAAGAATTGGTAAAAACCGTCAATCCGTTGTCTGAACTTTTTATCAATCCTACTCAAAAAGAACGCGAGAAAGGTAATAATAACTTTACTGAGCTTGATTTTGACAAGTTACAAAAACAATATAGCCAGCAAGATAATCCTGATTTAGAAGCCATTCGGGCACAACTTGGCGCAGATGGTGCAGGCGGAAATGAAGTGTCAGAAGATATGACGGATGAACAACTCAAAGCACAATTCCATAAGCGAGTTATGCGAGAAGAAGAGGAAGAGAATCTAAGAGAGGAACAAGAAAAAGAAGAAAATGAGCGCCAAAAAGCAATGGAAGCTCAACAGCAAGCCCAGGCGGAAGCTGCCAATGCACAGCCTTTGGAAACTCCAAAAGGAAAAGTTCATAAAAATATCCTTGGGGGAGGCCGACCAAAGGCAACATCGGAGCTGCCACCAGAGATTAAACCAGATGCGGGAAGAGGATAAAATGGTGTATTTATATATAAAATATGGTATAGTTTTTTAATGTTAGATAAAAAACAAATTGCCATCTTCGAAGGTAAAAAAATTCGCCGTATGTGGGATGAAAAGAGAGAGAAGTGGTATTTTTCAGTTGTTGATATCGTGGGAATTTTAACTAAGAGCGATAACCCTCAAATATATTGGCGTGTCCTCAAAAAACGCCTCATGGATGAAGGGTCAAATGAAACCGTTACAAAATGTAACGGTTTCAAAATGAGAGCACGAGATGGGAAAATGAGGCTAACCGATGTCGCTGATGTCGAAACAATCTTGCGTCTCGTACAGTCAGTTCCTTCAAAAAAAGCTGAACCAATCAAGCTTTGGCTCGCAAAAGTTGGATACGAGCGAGTACAAGAAATGAATGACCCAGCTCAAGCCCTCAATCGATCTCGAGATTATTGGCAGAAGCAAGGAAGAAGTAAGAAATGGATTCAGCAGCGAATGATGGGGCAAGAAATACGAAATAAGCTTACCGATTATTGGAAAGATCATGAAGTTAATAAACAAAGCGAATATGCCATTTTGACTAATATTATTCATCAGGAATGGACTGATTTATCGGTCAAACAACATAAACAAATCAAAGGTCTCAAATCACAAAATCTTCGTGACCATATGACTGATGCAGAGCTCGTTTTCACCGCACTAGCTGAACTCTCAACCCGTCAGATAGCAGAAACCATACAATCACGAGGTTTGGAAGAAAATAAAAATCCTGCTAAAAAGGGCGGAAAAATAGCTAAAAATGCTCGAATCGCGCTTGAACAAAATACAGGAAAAAGTATTGTAAGCGGACACAGCTACCTACCTGGTACTAAGGGTGTAAAATAGAGAAGTGACACGGGATGTAGTTCAGATGGTAGAACACCCCGCCAGGGCGGGGAGGTCGCTACGGGGATTAGCTCAGATGGCCAGAGCGTACGGTTCGGAACCGTAAGGTCGCCAGTTCAAGTCTGGCATCCCCGACTCATTATCAAAATTATCATGAATGACATGCAAAGTTCATTTTCAACCCTTCACCTCATCTGTGGTATCCCTGGAGTGGGTAAGACAACACTGGCCAAACAGATTGAGAGTGAGACAGGAGCAATACGTATGTGTCCTGACGAATGGATAAAAGAAATCTGGTCACTTGATGCTGAAACTACAGGAAATACATTTCGGGGAAAGATCGAAACATTACAATGGAGTATATCTAAACAGATACTTAAAAGTGGTACTGATGTAATCATTGAATGGGGTACATGGGGAAAAGATGAACGAAATAGGTTACGAAACGAAGCGCGAGCACTGGGATCGAAAGTAAAGCTCTATTATTTACATGCAGATAAAGAAGTTCTTATCAAGCGGATTGTTGAGAGAAATATGAATTTGGGAGATCATGAATTCCATATGTCAGAAGAAACACTCAGTATTGAATTAGATAATGCAATTGCATCGTTTCAAGAACCATCGAGTGAGGAGATGGGGGAGTATGATGCATGATAAACTCAAATAATAGTATGAAATCACATCTATATCATCTCCAATTAAACATCGATTTTAAGAATCTGAAATTTTACAAAGACCTCTTTGAATTTATGGGGTGGAGTACCATTGTCGAAGGTGAGGAAGTTGCCGGATATTCAAGCGGAGAACAAGGAGATTTGTGGTTGGTGAAATCTGATTCAAATAAATCCCAAGACTATGATGACATAGGACTTAATCATATAGCTCTCCGAGTTGATTCAGTTGCATATGTAGATTCGATAAAGGATTTTCTAGAAAAGAAACAAGTGAAGATGCTTTTTGATACTCCTCGGCATCGACCAGAGTTTGCGTGGACGCCGACTGGGACGTATTATCAGATCATGTTCAAATCCCCAGATAATATATTGTTTGAGGTTGTATATATAGGGGAGAAATAACATATGTCAATAAACTTAAAACTCGAAGAACTCTACCTTAAGGATAAGCAGGACCGAAACCTTTTTGAAAAGGGTAAGATATCAGATATAAAGTTGAAAGAAAACGATACTCGAAGATTGCAACATCTAAAAATTATTCTCCCTGAAATAGACGAATCAGATATCTGGAATTGTCACTATGCCTGTCTCATTCTTATGCACTCTTGGAAAAAAGATCAATCTATTTATAAACAGGCACATGACTATGCAAAAAAAGCGGTAGACATGGGATCTAATGTGACCAAATGGCTTTATGCTGCGAGTCTTGACCGTTGGTTGGTTTCGCAAGGAAAGTTGCAAAAATATGGAACACAATACGATACTAAAACAGGAATAATATTGCCTTATGAAGATGGCATTACTGATGAAGAAAGAAAAGAGTATTATGTACCACCACTTTCGGAATTAAAATTGAGAGAAGTGAAAGAATAATTACTAATTACTAACCCCGGGGGTTAGAAAAGAAAATTGTAGTTAGTTTTCTTTTAATACATTACTAAATGAATGGTAACTGAATCACATTATGATTAAACATGTTAAAAAAATAGTTGCAATTGGCGGTGGTGAGATTAGAGACTCTGAAACCTTTACTATTGACAAAGAAATAATTCGATTAACGAAAAAGAAACATCCAAAGTTGCTTTTTATTCCAACGGCAAGTTCAGACAGTGAAGATTACTTCAAGGATGTTGATAGTTATTTTGGTAAAAAATTGAGTTGTAAAACAGACGTCCTTTATCTACTCAAAGGAACGCCGTCGCCAAAGGAAATGAGAAATAAGATACTTGATTCCGATATTATATATGTTGGTGGTGGCAACACATTAAAAATGATGAAACTTTGGCGTCGTCTTGGTGTTGATAAAATTCTCAAAACAGCATGGCAAAAAGGTATTGTACTATGCGGACTCAGTGCTGGTTCGATATGTTGGTTTGAATCTGGGCACAGCGATTCTATATCGTTCTATAACCCAAAAGAATGGAAATATATCAATGTTAGGAGTTTAGGTTTTGTTAAAGGTATTCACTGTCCTCACTACGATAGTGAAACGTTGGGGGTTCCTAGAAAGACTCATTTTCGCAACATGATCCAAAAAGTTGGTGGTATGGGGATTGCTCTTGATAATAATTGCGCAATTGAATTTCTTGATGATAAATATAGAGTTATATCTTCAAAAGAATCTGCCAAAGCTTTCAAAATTTATAAGAAAGATGGCAAAATTATTTCTAAAGAGATTGAACAGAAAGATAAACTAATGTCTATTAGAACATTATATGAACGGTAAATAGTGCGACTTAGCTCATTGTCAAGCGATTACCTGAAACACGCACCATATTGTATTTAAAATCATGCTCAGGATGACCATCAAACGCTACACTTCTGAAAGAATAAGGGTCGGACCCTTACTGGGTAAAATCCAGGAGTATTACGGAGAAGGATTATTCAAAAAAAATGAGATAATTGTTTAGATACCTAAACCACATATTCCTATGTTTACCACAAATCGTAAATCTGAATACCCTATAAACGATATCATCTTGCACCGCTGGTCACCGCGTGCCATGACAGGAAAAGCCATAGACGACGCCACTCTTATGAGTTTTTTT
>JAQBTX010000031.1 GCA_027624795.1 bacterium
TAACTACTTGAACTTGTGCAGGTTGGGTTACTGTGGGTTGTTTTTTAGGTGATTTTCTAAAGAAAAAAAGCATATAGATCAAAACCAAAATCAGAAATCCAAACACGCCAATCATAATAAATAAATTCGAATTTGTTTTTTTTGGTGTTTCCTGTTCTGAAAATTCTTTCTCATCTGCTTCAATAATGACTGATTCTTCTTCGTGGACAGGAAAGCTTACCTGTTGCAAAGAAGAAAATTGTTTAATTATGCTTTGAGCAATGCCAAGAGAAAAAGGAATGGGGCGCTCGCCATAAAAAATATAACTAGGGATGAATCCTTCCACTTTAAATCCAAACGGTTCCAGCGTGTCTCGTAGCAAGTAAGCGAGATCTTTATTGAGTGCTATGATGGCTTGATTTTTTTGAAACGTAAATAGATTGACTAACACATGACTGAAAGGCACTATTTCTGCAAAATTGCTTAAAAGAGTAGGAATATCTGGCGGTTCTTTTTGTGGTTCCAGTTGTTTTACAAAATAGCTTTGAGATGAAAAACATATCATAACCAGTGCCGGTTTTATGGCATATTTTTTGAGAAATTGTATAAGAATTTTTTTGAAAGCCACATCATCGATCACTTCAATATCTTGAAGGACGTCATTGGGTACAGCAAGAGATATAGGCTTGGCAATATTTCCGCCGTAGTAGTACAAACTGTTACGATCAATAAATAGTACTGCTCTCATATTAAAAAGAACTGGTCCATGAACTTATGGTCAATATATTATTAGTATACGTTACTTGCGCTTCCTGCGTATGTGAGAAAAGACCATTATTTGCTGTTGCAGTAATAGTATAAGGATCTGAACCAGTCACCGTGGTAACCACCAACGCGTCATCTACACTTAGTGTTTCGCCAACATATGATGGGTTTCGAAGCATGCGAAGAAGCGCGTTTTCAATGCCACTTTGCGCGGCATGTTGAACATAGACTCTGTTTTCAACTGCTTGAGTGGCGTGCGATGTATTTATGGTCACACTTATAGCGGTGGTAGTTACCGCAAGAGCAACGACAGAAAAGACGAGAAGCGTAACAAGAGTTTGACCCGCTTGATTTATGATTGGTTTGAAATTTATGTACATTATCTTAAGCTAATGGTAGTGTTAATAGTCGCTGTTTGCGGACCTGATGCGTCTGTTGCGAGGCTCGTGATATCTATTGTTATTCGTATTGTTGGTTTTCCTGATGTGTTTCCAATATGTTCAAACAACACATTTGACACAGTGGTTCGTATCCCATTCAAAACATAGGTATCTGTAGGTGTGGTAAGTTCGAGATTTGACTCATTGAGTCCGTAGGTATATGTTTCTCCGTCTATTATCAAATCTATTTGATCGTCTGCTTGCCCAGGATCGGCTGGATATATGACAGAATCGGTTCGACTCAGATCATATTGAAGGCGGGATAATATGTATGCTGCGTCAGATTCTGATGCCGATGTCCCTTCAACTTCAAGTTGTCGTTGCACAATACTTGCAAATAGGGAAGTGAGAACAAGCATGACAACCGAGAATAATCCCATAAAGAGCAGTAATTCAATAAGAGTGAAGCCCTTTTTATTTTTAAACATTATGGTGAATAGTTAATTAATAGTTCCTCGAGAATAGGGGTTGATGATGAATCGCTCGTGGAAAGGAATACTCTATAGCGAAAGCATTGCGCAGGATTTTCATAATTTGCGCCATTATGGTCAAACACAATCCCTTCGTTATTCGTATAATAGGTTCCCGAAGTTCCATCGGGACCCACAAAATCATAGGTTACCCCTCCACAGCTTCCCGCAATGGCATCGGCAACCGCTATATGAAATTGCACACTGGTATTTATAGGGGCAACATATGTTGGGATAATCCGATTAAATGCACTGGAGTAACCTACATCAAATGTGGCAGATTCATATGATCCTGAAGAAGAATAGGTACCACCGGGACCACCTTCTATGATCTTAAATTCTTCACTTGCATCGCCGGTAATTATATAAGAATACGCATCTCCGTCTGATTCAAGCACCGAAGAGATGCCATTTATACCTGTGTCGATATCAATTCCCCCACAGTATAGGGGGCCTGCTTCAGCTGCAATATTAAACACCTGATATTCTTCACCTCCAGAGCCAACCACAATCATGCGATTGCCAGGAACGATCGTTAGGCCGCTTGGGTTCATAGATCCCGTGTCGGCGGTTCCTATAATTGATCTGCTTCCTGTTTTTGTAGAAATATCCAGAATAAATACTTCAGGTTGGGTACCACTGCTTGAATCAGCCGATATGTATGCGCGAGTCGCGGTACCATTTACAATGATATCTGATACCCCAGAACTATCTACATTAGTAGTCCCCGCAATAGAAAGGCTGCTCGGATTGGTGGCATTGACAATTTGCAATTCACTTGAGCTGCTGTCCACTGCCACATATACGTACCCACCAGAAACCCACAGTGCCTTCCCGGTGCCGGCAAGTGATATTGAACCAAGCTCTGATCGGGATCCAGATTTACTACTCAAGTCAAATGTTCGAAGTGTAGATCCTTGAGTCATATAGCCCACTGTTCCCGATACGAATATAGCATTGGCATCTGTTGAGCCACTTGCATCAAAATATCCTGATTCAGACGGGGTGCCTGATATGCTTATGATTACAATCTCTTTGCTATTACTGTCTGTTACGATATATGCATAATTAGATTCTCCAAATACATCATTCGTTTTATACCCATCAAAGGTACTATCAAGTGATGCCACGGGAGGATTAGTATTTGACACACTTACTTCTGCAAATGCCACACCAGAAGCGTTGTCTCCGGTTGCAGCAAATGCCTTCCCTTCAATGGCAGTAACTGCATTTGCAGCTCCACTTTTAGGTAAATCCAAAGCCGCTATGGTAAGCTCTGGTGAACACCATGCCCCCGCACCACCAGATCCGAGCGTTATCTCACCTCCACTATTATTGGTTACCATTACATCAGTGAGAGTCCCCGTATTAAAATCTTCTTCTGTTGTTTGCATATATGTTGCATTATCGAGGTAGCGTGTTGCATAAAATGAAGAAGAAACTGTTCCGGGAATCGGGGTTTCCCAAGAGCTCGTTATAGTGATGTATTTTGTTGAAGGATCAACCGAACCACCACTTTCCACAATTACACCATTTTCATCGCGAAGCACATCAGTAATCTCTAGCTCAGAAGTTATGCCATTTTCCTCTATAGTTCCAACAGTAAGTGCCCAGGTCGTGCCACTCGTTGTAGGGTGATATATACCATTGGTTGTTATATCATCCCAGCTATTTTCACGAATACTTACCACGGCATCATGATACTCTTGCACCACTTGAAGTGCTTGTGCTCGCCTGATTTGTTGCGGCCGACCTTCCCGACTTGCCACCAAACCCATACTTATCACCGGAAGAAGGAGAGCCAATAAGGCTATGACAATAAGAATTTCTATTAATGATTGTCCTTTCATATTATTGTTGAATGGTAGTAAAAACTCCCAATGCATTAAGTTCGATATATGTTTGAATTCCCGATCCCAAATCTTGTACGGTGATAGTATTACTTCCCTCTACAAATCCAGCAATTTCCCCACTCCCTCTTTCAAATACGATTTCGTTATTGGGAAAAGTTACCGAGCTAAATTCTGCAGAACCTTGAAGTGAAATAGTAAAATTGGAAGCATCAAATTCGTCATACGCATCGCCTGCAAAGACCGTATAACTCGTTGTTTCGAAATGTATACCATATGCTGCGGGAAGTCCTCCTTGATCTAATCGTCCGTTCATAGCATTCGTTTGTTGAAGTTTGATGTCTGAAAGAAGTGTTTCTACGCTAGAATCAACATATGTATTTGACTGTACACGGGTCAAACTAATCATTGCAAGCGATAATAAGAGAGCCGTTATGGCCATAACAATACTTATTTCTATGAGCGTGAAACCATAGGTGCGCTTCATATCATATTACCCTCCATTAACTGAGCCGATCAGGCTATAAATGGGCGCAATAATTGAAACCATCATACCCCCAACCACGACTCCAATAAATATCAACATGATTGGTTCAAGAAGTGCGGTAAGGGTAGCGAGTGTTCGTGATACTTCATAATCCATGTGTTCTGAAATATCTTGCATCGATCGATCCAATGACCCAGTTTTCTCTCCGGCTTCAATAAGCCTCACGACAATCATGGGAATAAATCCCTTTTTATCACGAAATCCCTCTGAAACTCTGCGTCCAGAAAGAACCATTTTTTGAGCATGAAGAATGAGGCGTTTCATATCTGCGCGCCATACGACATCTGCGCAGAGTTCAAGCGCATTGGTAAGTGTAAGTCCTGCAGAAAGTAACAAGAACATATTTCGCGTAAATCGTGCAATATCTATCTGTTTTATTAGTCCTGAAATAAGAGGAAGTGAAAAGAGCACTCCAGTCACTACTGAGCGTTTTTTCTTAAAGAGTATGATAAGAAGAATTATGCCAACAATAACGCCAATGATAAGCGCAATTGAATTGTTTAAAATAAATTCTGAAGAAAAAATCATAATACGTGTGGGAAGGGGGAGTTCCACTTTCATACGGGTAAATACCGTGGCCATTTTTGGCATCACCACCACAAGTATCATGAGGAGTACCCCAACAAATACCATGAAAATGAGAACTGGGTATATCATGGCAGAGCGAATTTTATCGGTAAACTCCATTTCTTTTTGAATATGGTTTTTAATGTCTTTTAATGTTACATCGAGTGTTCCCGCCTCTTCTGAAGCTTTTACAATATTTACCGTTACATGATCAAACACATGGGGAAACCTGGCAAGGGCATGATACACGTGCTTTCCTTGCGTAAGATCTTTGCGAAGCACGGTCAGTAATTTAAGCTGACTTCCTTTGGAATCCTCAATAAGTGAATCAACCGCTTCCAAAATAGATATGCCCGCGGTAAGCATGGTAGATAAGTTATCAAGAAGGGCCATCTTATCCTTGGCTCCAAGGGATATTGTTCCTGTGTGGATTTCATTTTCCATGTTATTCAAATTCAACTTTGGTTACCCGGAGTACTTCTTCAATAGTCGTTAATCCTTGAGCTACTTTCTCAAGTCCGTCCTCAAGCATAGTAGTCATGCCATCTTTTGCAGCTTGTTCTAGTATTACATCTGAATCTGCCTTCTTTAATATAAGCTCACGCATTGTTTTGGTTACCTCTAATACTTCATATACGCCGAGGCGTCCCATATACCCGGTGCCATGGCATATATTACAGCCTGAGCCTTTGTAAATATGAATGCTTTTTTTTGAACCAAAAAATTTTTTTAGTAAGCTGGCTGGGACATTCTGGTCGAGATTGTCATGGGTAACTTCAAGGCTTGATTTGCACATATCACAAATCTTACGAAGAAGTCGTTGCGCAATAATAACATTCACGGTAGAGGCAACGAGAAATGGTTCGATATCCATATCGATAAGTCGGGGAAGGGTGGTTGCAGCGTCATTGGTGTGAAGGGTAGACACCACCAAATGGCCGGTAAGGGCAGCATTTACTGCAATGCCTGCAGTTTCTTTATCGCGGATTTCTCCGACAAATATAATATTAGGATCTTGGCGAAGCACTGAACGCAATCCACTTGCAAAAGTAAGTTCAGCTTTTTTATTTACTTGGATTTGATTTACTCCCTTAATGCGGTATTCTACCGGATCTTCAATAGTAGTAATATTCTTTGACCTGGTATTGAGTACCTTTAAAATGGCATAGATAGTGGTAGATTTACCCGATCCAGTAGGGCCAGTCGACAGTATCATGCCGTACGATTTTCCATACGCTCTACTTACTCGTTCCAAATCTTTATCACTCATGCCAAGATCGGTAAGGGTAATATTTTTATTATGTGCTGAAAGAAGTCGAAGTACGGCCTTTTCTCCTTCAACAATCGGAATAATTGAAAGTCGCAGATCAATATAATTATCTTCTATTTCAAATCGTAACTTACCATCTTGAGGGCTCATGTGCTCGTCAGTGCGTAAGCGCGAAAGCACCTTAAGGCGGGTTAAGATGCGGTCATGAAGTATCAATGGGTACGTGATTACATCGTGAAGTATGCCATCGATGCGATATCGAATGAGTCCGCTTTCTTCTTGTGGTTCGATATGTACATCTGAAACCTTGTCATAATAAGCTGTTTCCAATATGAGATTTACTATTTTTGAAACGGGAACGTCTTTTGCGAGGGTTTTGCCAGACGACTTATTAAGCATCGTATTAAATGAACCCTGCAAGTCTCGTTTGAAAATATAAAATGCGTTCATGATATCGCACTCTGTTGCAAGGTGTGGTATGACTTTCGACTGCGTTTTATGAGCTACCATTTCTATAATATCTTTACTGTTTGGGTCAGCCATGGCAAGCTTGATACCTGCTTGATCTCGTGCAAATGCAATCACCCTTTTTTTACGGGCAATTTTTTCAGGTATGATATGAAATACATCTTCAGGAATAGATATTTTAGAGAGCGAAATAAAAGGAATTTTAAAGTGATTCGCTATTGTTATGCCTAACTTTTCATCAGTTATGACATTGAGCTGAAGAAGGGATTCTTGAAAGCTTATGTGGGCATTTTTCATAAAATTTTCCACTTCCTTGAGCTTCTTGTCATCCAAAACGTCAATTTTTTTTAAGAGTGTAATCAGTTCTTCTTTTGTTACTATCATGTGATTATTGTTATGGTTGAGTAATTTCCTTTATTTTTTGCACAAGAATATCAAAATCAAAAAAGCTTTTATTGATAAAGTGTTTTGCTCCCAGGTCAGTAGCGCGCTTCATATCTTGCTCTTGTCCTAACGTAGAAAACACCAAGGTGGGAACTGACTTGAGTCCCGTATCTTGTGACATTTCTTCAAGCACTTCAAATCCATCTTTTTCAGGCATGATAATGTCAAGAATCAGTACATCGGGTTTTTTTGCTCTCATCTTTTCCAATGCTTCCACCCCATTACTCGCAATCTCAACTTCATATCCAAGATCTACTAATTCAGTGGAATAAAATTTTTGAAAAAAAGTATCGTCTTCTGCTATAAGTACGCGCATAAAAATTAGGTGAATTCAGATATAAATGATGACATGTCATGCTCTGGTTTTCCATTTCGTGCGTCATCTACCGATGACTGTATTGCTTTCATTATGGTTTTAATATAACTTAATCGGTGAGCATTCAGAACTTTTGTTCCTTCTTCAATATCTCGAAAATAAAACTCAAGTGCTTTTCCGATGAGCCCAAGCTGTTCGTACCCCATTACCAAACTACGACTTTTCATAGAATGAGACATTCGATGAAGTATTTTGATAGATGCAGATTCATGAGTGTGTGTCAAAAGAGCATCTAGTTCGGTGCGCATTTGTACAAGAAATGAGTCTGCCTCTTGAAAATAAAGATCTTTGTATTTTTGCATATCGAGTGCCATAGATTCAGTATAGATGAGTTATGAACCGTGAGCAAGTACTATCATTACCAACCACAACTCGGTTATAATAAATCATGCCAAAGACATCAACAAAGACTACCAAACATAAGAAAAAGCCTGATCCATTTATGCGAGCAATCATGAGCACGACCATCATATTGGGTTCTACATTTTTGGTAATGTATGTAGTAATAAATGGCCTGGCATCACAGCTTGTTCCCTCCATTTTTACCCGCATTGTTGAAGGTGAAAAAAACGCGATCATATCTTTTTATACAATAGCGCGCGACAATGAAATCGATCACGATCTTTTTAACTTTGTCTCCACCGATAGAGCCCAATATGCGGATGAATTATCTTCTGATCATAAGAATCGAAAAGAGTTTATTACCTACTATGAATCACTCCTTCAGATCAACCCCTATGCGCGCGATGTATTGTATGCATTGTCAGTATTATACGAACAGGAAGAAAACGCATCACAGGCACAGGCATATTTACAGCGAGCGAGAGCCTTAGATCCCTCAATGGGAAAGTAGTCCCTTTTTTGACTCAAAATCGCTTTGGGCCATAGGACCCGGGCACCGCACATTCGCCGGCTGTCGGACCCTTGTCTAGAATAGGCTCTATTTTCTTTATACCGAAACATAAGTGGAATGGGAATGACAAAAGTGTCAGGAATCCTGACTGGCACTTATGATAGGCTTTGACAAAGAGGGGAGTGTGAAATACAATTGAGGCTTAGAAGGGCCTGTGGCGCAATTGGCAGCGCGTCTGGCTGGCAGTCAGAAGGTTACGGGTTCGACCCCCGTCAGGTCCACCGCGTCAAACGCGGTTTCGCAAGAAATATTTCACAAGAAACCAAGTTTGAGGCGAGCCACGTTTGACGTGGCCACGTCAATATATTTTAGTCTTTTGCGACGTCAGACGTCGCTCTTTATTATGAATGAAGAAAAATATTACACATATATTCTCTTTTCTTCCAAGGATAAAGGTTTCTACATAGGTTACACAGCCAATCTTAAAAATCGCCTCACTACTCACGCCCAAGGGGGTGTAATTTCTACAAAAGATCGTAGACCTCTCAAACTCATCCACTACGAATATTTTATAAACAAAGCCGATGCAAAAGCTCGTGAAGAATTTTTGAAAAGTGGCTATGGTAGAAAACAGTTAGGTCAAATTCTTAAAAGAACTTTTGAAAATATCTGAAATCTTCTTCAGGAAAGGCCTCCTAGAATAAGAGATTGGTATGAGAAATGAATGATGTTTTACTCCACAAACTCAAAGGTAGAGAGGATTTGGTCGATCTCTGATAGAATTTGTTTATAGTTGGTGCCAGATTCTATTTTAAGGAAATAGAGCGTTTGTTCATGAAGAACATAAATAACAGTACTACCATACTGACCACAAGGAGAATCTTTCACTATAAAACCTTTAGCCCCAGCCAGGATATAAGGCTCTGTGACATTCATCGATATCTGGCTACACCAATTATTAGTATTAATCATATTCTCTAATGAGTCTGTATTTTCTACTTGGCTATGAATTATTGTTAAACGATAGTTGGTTTGTACTTCAGGAAGATTAGGTGAAACAATCTGTACCGCACGATTTTCACTTTTTATTTTAACACCATCTGTGGAAGTGGCAACTGATTGATGAATCTCATATGTCTGCGGATAACTAAAAGAATATCCAGCATCTTCATTCACATAT
Organism: bacterium; assembly: GCA_027624795.1. GTDB lineage: Bacteria > Patescibacteriota > Microgenomatia > UBA1406 > GWC2-37-13 > UBA1450. The sequence goes on from JAQBTX010000031.1 coordinate 9,210, forward strand.
TTCTTCCACCCTTTAATAACTTCGTCATCTGTGATAATGGCCGTATCCATCTCGCCATTATTAATTCTCACATCTAACTCTTCGACATCTGCACTTTGTTTTATAACCACCTCATCTTTAGAGAAAGACTTAGTGCCCATATACCACCCGCCACCAAATCCAACCGCCAATATCACCAATCCAATTACAATATGCATAAGCATAGATTTATGGGGTGGAGGAGTGACTTCATGCTGACTTTCAACAGGAGCTGAGGTTTGTGGGATGGTATGTTGTTCCATAGCTTTACTATATCATATCATCTATTTCTAAGTGTTCACGAGTACTATTGACAAATAATAAAGGATTTCATACAATATTTGTATTATGTCAGCCACAATCAATATTTCTTTACCAACACAGATGTATAAAGACATTAAATCTGCGATGAAAGCTCAGGGTTATGCTTCAGTGAGTGAATACATCCGCAGTTCTATCCGCACTCAAATATACCCACGTATTACGGAAAATGGATTTACGCCTGAATTTGAAAATGAGGTGTTGCAAGCTGCTGCAGAACCCATAGATGAGGGTAAGGTCTGGGAGACAGAAGCTGATATAGATGAGTATTTTGATAATCTCGAAAAAAAGGTAGTTTCTAAACCATGATCAAAATAAAAACAACAGGGGCATATGAGCGCTCCTTAGAGAATGTCTTTCGGCAACATCCTCATTTAAAAAAAGAGATACGAAAAGCAATAAAACTATTTCATAACAACCCAGAAGATACTCGTTTGCGCAATCATCCCTTGCGAAGGCAACTCGATGGCAAGCACGCGTTTAGTATCGATGCGGATATTCGAGTAATATATGAATGGATTGGGAAAAGCACAGTACGGTTCCTTATTATTGGCACTCATCAGCAAGTATATCGAATCAAATCTTCATCCAAATAGCTTCATCAGGACCATCAACTCACAAAATAGCCCTGAATGAATGCCATGAGGAGAATAGTGTGGAGAATAAGAAACAAAATCAAAATAGAGGCCTTCATCCATTTATTGGGAAGCTCTGCGAGCACTATAAATACGGCAAAGAGCGGCAATATAAACCGGGGCACGGAAAGGAGTGTGCCGGTACTTATGGGAAGAAGAATGCTTAACCAGGCAAATAAATTCAATCCTGCACGAGTGAATACGTGTGAATACCTCTTTTTATAAATCTGCCAAGCGTCATAACTTAAAATAACCACTACCATTGAAGTAAGTACAAATTCCACAACAGCAATAAAATATTGAAAGTTCCCTTGAGCTGTATAAAATATCTTAAGGTATCTCCATACAACTTGAAGAGGAAACACAAAACTGGCTGATCGGTTCTGATTAAAATCTACTTGTGAGTGTGCTAAGCGTAGGGGATCTCCCGTAGTGAACCACAGGTATACCATAAAAGTGCTAAATCCTAAAACGGGCGCAATAATTGCAAGGATTTTTGTAAAGCTGAGCGATTTGATGGTTGATTGAATGTATCGGGAAATGTCTTTGGTGAATGTTACCTGTTCAATTACTTCTAAAAATATCAAACCAGAAAGGAAAAAGCCGGTAATTCTGCCGAGTCCCATAAAGTATCCAAATAAAGCAGCCAATATCCACCGTTTCTTTTTAGCCATATAAAGGGTAAGTATCAAAAACATTATAAACAAACTTTCGGTATATACTCCCTGGAGAAAGAATGAGGTCGGAAAGAAAAGGAAAAAGAGAAGAAACCAGTAAATGGATGTTGATTTAAGATTTATGAGTTTGAGATAGTGGGGAAGAATCATGAGCGCTATGGTGAGTGCAATGATCGATATGCCCATACCCACTAGAATCGGGGAGAGGCCACTTACCATAGTTCCAAAGCGCATAAACATGGGGAACACAGGAAGAAAAGCTGTTGCGTTGCGTTCATAACCTTCAAGTGCAATTTTAATGTAATGCAGGCCATCAAACCCAGCAAACCGTTCAATAAAAAAAGGAAGATCCCAACGGTCTAATAATTCAGGATATGAATAGTACCCAAGGTAGGGGATATATTCAGTAGCAATAAAACTTATGAAAAAGTTGAAAAGAAGAAATAGAGTCAACAAACTAATAACTGTTTTTGTATTGGGATTCATGGGATCAGTTAGGTGGTTTTCTTATGTACTAAAAAAAATTCTTCTTTGGGAAAGGAATCCATCATTGCAAGAGTACGAGACACATCGGGTTGTTGTGATTTGTGTACCATAATGGCTTGCTTTTTTAACTCCAATAAATCGCCCACATCTACAATTTCATCTACCCGATCTCGCTTAAATCCATGGGGGACATAAATAAAATAATCGCGCAGTAAATCAGTTTCTTCTCGCATAAGAACATATGACATCAGTTTTTTAGCATAGGGAACTTTATAAAACAGATAATATGTGATCATAGCCATAGCAACATGATCCAGGTGTCCAGAAACCCCTCGAATTTCAAAAGTAAGTAGTATTTCTGGTTCAATAGAATCTAATATGTTCTTTACCTTATCGGCTATATCATGATATTTATTATTACAAAGGGATCCATCTTCGTAGTCTAAAAAATATACATGAGTCACTCCCAATAGTTTTGCAGATGCCCTCAGTTCTTCTTCACGAATCTCTCCTATAGAACGGCTTTTGTCATCCAAAGAATTTTCTCCTGCTTCTCCTCGAGTAGCACATATCAAAGAAACTTCATGAGTTTTGGAATAGGTTGCAATCGTTCCTGCTGGTCCAAATGCCTCATCATCGGGGTGGGCAAATATGGCGACGAGTTTTGGCTTAGGCATTAACAATGATTATACCATTGTTCAAACTATGATAGAATATA
>JAQBTX010000032.1 GCA_027624795.1 bacterium
TCATAGAAAAGAAAATATACTGGAACCTATTATGAAATTGTATTTTGGTTACGTTTCGTACTAATTACCAAGAATTATTCATAATTTCAAAAAATATAGAATATAATCAAAACTCAATGCAAAATGTTGATGAAGTGATCACTTCATGCATCTCTCCTAATTTTCTTAATTAATTGTTTTTTTGAGATGTTGATCTACAAATTCACTGCACTATCTTCTAATTTGATTGCATCTTTTTCATCGTCTACAGTGGTATTTGGTCGGAAGAAATGTCCAAACAAAGCTTTTCCTGCATTTTTCCAGAAGGCAAACGAAAAATAGCTAACCTTTGTTTGATTTGGATCAAAATCCAATAAATGTCCAATCAGCTTCCACCCCATATAAAACAAGTACTTAAAATCATGAAAACTCCGAATATCAAGAATTTTCCTAGTAATATATTGTGGAGTCATAAATGATGAATATAAATCTTGTTCAAGTTCTAAGATTTTTTTATGATCAAAAGGAATTTTCATCACAGGACGTCTCATATCATAGTCATCATAATCTTCAGTGAGTAACCATCCTTTTTGTTTGCACTCTTTCCAGAGTGGTGTACCTGGGTATGGAATCACAATCGTTGCCTGCATTGTTTCATAGTATCCTTTTTTAAAAGCGTATTTTGCGATATTTATGGTGCGTTTTGCATCTTCATATGATTCCCATGGATATCCTAGCATGATAGTTATATGAGGGTCAAGACCATATTTTGAGGCTAATTTTGGACCATTTATAGCATCAGCTTCTTTTGTGCCTTTATCAAGCTTATCAAGCGTTTTTTGATTACCCGATTCCATACCGTATAAAATAAACCGGAATCCTGCCTTACCCATGAGTTTGTAATAATCCTCAGTTACTGCATTAAATCTCATATTGCACCCGTACACTACTTTTTTATTGTATCCACTATCAATGAGTAAATTACAAAATTTCTTCAGTTTTGGGCCAATAAATAATGTTCCTGCATCATCAAATATTTCCTTTACTCCATAATTATCTACAACATGTTTTACTTCAGCAAACAGTCGCTCTGGTGAAAAGCTACGATATGAACCGATTGGATTTATGGTGTGATCCCAAACACAAAATGTGCATCTGTTCCACCAACAATCCCTACCACTATACATATATGTTCCCGGTGTATATTTATAGTTTCCATTGTCATATGCATATAATTCCCATTTCGTAAGGTCTCTATCTACAAATGGTAAATCATCTAATTTATGTTTGAGAGATGCTGGCCCAGAATTGCATACAATAGTTCCATCTGGAAGTTTTTTAGATCGAATCTTATCTTTTGCTACATGTATATCTGCATTACTTTCTCTCCAATATACTCCGCCTTCAAGCTCTTCTCCTTTGTAAATATGATTTAAGAGGTTAACAACAACAAAATCATAATCACCCCCAGTGATGGCATAATCGACCGGGCTATTTTCAAATATTTCAACCGGCAAAAAACTGATATGGTCCCCTACCCATATAAGTTTTAGGTGCGGCAATCTCTTCTTAAGATCTTTTATTTGTTTCCAGTGGGTTTTTACAATGGGAGATTTTGTTTCGACAAGAAGGTAGTCAGGACTGGTTGCAGAAAGCGCATCAAACCATTGCTCATATGTTTGTTCTTCTGCAATGCCATCCATCCAGTACGTATTATAGCCATGCTTTTTGAGATTTGAGGCTGCATAAGCAGGCACCATAGGATAAATGTAGGTTTTGGCGTTAAAATATTGGAATTGTCTATTTTGGGAAAGAAGCGCAACTCCCTTTTTTGACATGATGGGAGCGTAGCCAACCACTATAGTTATTTCAGAGGGAGATGTTAATTTCACCCCTTTTGTATCGGTTATTTTAGTACTCTTTTTTTTAATTTGCTTCGGCATAGATTCAAGCTAAGTATGACATTAAAGTAATGTAATGTCAAATTATTTTGGCCAAACTTTTTCTCCTTTGACAATCACTTCTATAGCAGCAACGGGGCACGATTGTGCACTAGCAATAATTTTTTCAAGTTTATCCCACTCCCCTTTTTTAATTATCGCTATACTATCTTCATCGAGGTCAAATGTGCTTGGTGCATATACAACGCATGTAGCTGCACTGATACAGAGCTCACGGATGACTTTAATTTCAATATCACCTTTTTTTACTGTTTCAATATTATCTTTTACCATAGTTGTACTACAAAATATACCATATCAATTCAATAAATTCGCTCCTTTTTTACGAATCCGACAACCAACCCTTTAACAAAAAAAATCCCATAAATGAGATGAATCAGAAAAAGAGTTATTGATGAAAGAGCTCCTATGATAAGACTTCGTGAACTTATCGTAAAGACTACGCTTTGCACTATTAGAGCAGTACTATATAAAGCTATCGGAACAAGGGTAAGAGAATGTAATGGCCACAAAAGGGGAAGCAAGAGAAGATACACAACTAACATTGAAGGAATAAGATACGTAATGCGCTTTGAATTCTTATCTCCATGGGCAAAAAATGCACCACGGTGGTAGCCATATTGACTATGTTGCTTAAGAAATCCCGGAAGATTATCTCGTCTGTGATGGTAAATGAGTACATCTGGATGATAGTATATTGTGCCATCTTTTTTATATACCAAATCTTCACAAAGTTTGCTATCCTCCCCTGGCCAATAGTCATTATCAAACCCTCCAAGATCTAAAAATACTTTTTTTTTGATTAAGAGGTTCATTGATGGATAGTCATCAATATTTCTCTCTTTTTCTGGAGTAAATCGATAGGTAAATCCCCCAGAACCTAAAGGTGAGCGGAGTAACAAATCAAATATCTTTTCCCACATATTCGTATTTTTTGGAAGTACACCTGGACCACATACTGATTCAATCTGCATACTATCAAATAAATGGGCAGCTGTTTCAAGCCATTTTGTTGATGGGTATGCATCATCGTCAATAAATGCAATTATATGACCTTTTGCCTTCTTTGCTCCGATATTTCTTTTTTGAGCTGGGCGTGTAATATGATTGGTGGCAATAATGCGAAGCCATGAGTATTTTTTAGTAAGCTTATGGTCTTCTGGTGAAGGTAAGTTAGGTAAGATAATTACTTCAAAGTTTTTATAGGTTTGTTTTTCAAATGCGGGAAACGATTCAACTGTAGAATATGCTCCAATAGCACGAACTGGAATGATCACACTTATATAAGGAGATGCTGGTTGCTTCATGATATGCGTTAGAATTGCTTTACTGATATATTTTCATATCTTTTGGATATGACACTTTGTTGTGTACAGAATTATAATAACGAAGAATATATTTTCGATAAAATATTGCCAGAGTGTCAACAAAAATATGAAAAATTGATTCCCAGGTAGCCGCTGAAGATAACTCGCCTAAATGATAATTGAGTTTAATGGGGGCTTCAAATATGCGTTTATACCCTAATTGGTGAGCAACCACCAGTATTTCCAAATCTCCGGCAAATTTCTTTTCAACTAATCGAGGAATGATCTTTTCTATAACATGCTTTTTATATACTTTTATACCTGCTTGAGTGTCTCGAACATTGATTCCAAAAAGTAGTTTAACAAAATAGTAATATCCATAACTTAAAATTCTGCGCTGAGCAGAGTATTTTATTATTGAAGCAGGATGCCTTTTTGAACCTACGATTATATCTGCATGATACCACTCCATATGTTCAAGGAGCATAGAAATTCCATTGGGGTCAATTTCAAATCCTGAATCCATAAACATGACGTAGTCCCCTTTTGCCTCATGCATTCCCACACGAATAGCATAACTCTTCCCTTGATTTTCTTTGTACCATATAATTTTTACTTTTGAGAGCTTTGCCTTTTTTAACTTTTGCACCGTCTTATCAACTGAACCATCAACGACAACAATAATTTCATGATCGTACCTTATGCTCGTGAGTGCCTGTTGCAATCTGATAAGATTTTCAACAATTGTTTTTTCCTGTTTATAGGCGGGAACAATTAGACTAAGGAAGTGAGGTGTGTGTTCACGCATCATAACCTCTATTATACAGGAAGTAGTCTCTTATAAATGCTAGGAGAAAGATCACGCTTGTTATTAATACATAATACGTACTAATACGCATTACGTCAGAAATTGATTCTGAATAGATAAAGAGGACTAGGAGATAAATAGGAAGAAGAAGAATAGGTAGCTGCGATATACTACTTTTCATTGCTAAAAAATAATAGAGCATAAATGTCATCATGGTGTAACCGATACCATAATATGCAGCCCACTCCAAATAAGGAATAACTCTCAAAAATTCATGACCAAACAATTTTATGACAAGAGTTTCTCCAAATATGCCATATATCATAGTTATTATTACACCTATGACCAAAAGAAATAGAAAAGAAATTGTAAATACCAACCGATGATTCAATGCATTCTTCTTACTAGAAAAGAAAATATACCCCAGTGTCAATAGAGGTCCTAACGCATATAAGATAATCTTTGCAAAAATAGACCACGAGCTATATATTCCAGTCTGTTCAGCACTAAATACTTTTTTTACATAGATAATATCTATGTTATTTATAATTGCAAGAATTGAAGTAGCTCCAGCAGAAAGCCATAATTGTCGATCTTGAAAAATAGATAATATGCGTTTTTTTATGGTCTGATCTTTTTCCAATCGAACCTTATATTTTCGGACAAAGATGACATGACTCAACATAATACCAACCACCTGAGACAAAAGAATAAATACTATGATTAGTCCTATTCCTCCCAACCCAAAAAAAGTTAAACCAGCACCTGCAAGTTTGAGAATGGTTACTATTAATCCAATAAACGCCAACCAATAAAAAAGATGTAAACCTTGGTAGGCGCCGCTATAAAAGGCACCGAGCAATGACAGCACAATAAGTAGAGGAAGTGCGTATCCAACGGTTTTTGATAGATTTGTTATTTGTGGGACAAATGGAGTAGTTAATAGAATTATGAAAAGTAGCAGCCACCATTTTTTAACCTTTGTCAAAAACCAGTCGTACAGAGCATAAGAATATATACCCATATTCTCAGAAGCTCCAATCTTTTGAATCATAAATATACTTGCTGTTCCAATGGGAATTGAAGAGATTACAAGATAAGAAAACAGCGTGGTAATTTCACCATATCCTTCAGGACCAAGAGATCGTGCAACAGCAAGATTGAATAAATAATTAATAAGGCCAGTTATGAAACTTGCTATGGTTAAAAAGATACCTCCCTTGAAAAAAATGTTCCCTTTCAATAATCCAACTATAATCTTTAATCGTGATTTCATAATGAAGATTTATTCTTTGAACATAAAAATGACTCTGTCTTTGAAAAATGCCATTAATAAGATCGTTATAGAGGAAAAAATATATGCAATATTAATAAACATTACATCTGCAATGGTATTTGGATATACCAAAAGCGCGACAAAGTAAATTGGAAATAATAATACAGGAACAAAAGAAATTAAATTTTTTTGTGTTAAAAAATAAAAACTCATAACCATTAACATTATGTATCCGGTGCCATAATATGCTGCCCACTCTAAATATGTATTTATTGGATAGAAGCTTTCACTTAGTAGTGTAAAAATAAGTTTTTTTCCATACGCACCATACCCTAAATTAGTGGTTATACCTATAACCACCAACACAACTAATGAAAGAATAAATACCAGCTGACGATAAAAGCGTTTTGTATTTTTTACAAAAAATAGGTAAATTAATGCAGCAATTGGCAGTAATGAAAGTACGATTATCTTAGCAAATTGTACCCAAGAATTGTAATAGCCCAATTGTTCAAGATCAAACTTCTTTCCAACGATAATAATATCGATATTGAACATACCTGCAAATACTACAAACAATATACACACTTTGAAAAGAGCCCTTGCATCTTGATCGCGCCTTTTCACGAGGCAAGAGATAATTATTACGAGTGAAGAAGTCAGGAAGGCCAAATAGGCAAGTCGTAATGACAATTGACCATAGAGTTCGACATTTTGGATCTCCCCTATATATGTCTGGCCTATTAATTGAACTACTCCAACAAGAAAGATAACACCCATGAGGAAAACTATAATTTTTTTCATAAATACAGATATACTATATCATGTATTTATGAGTAGAAAATACCTACAATCATCTTGTCGCATTTGTTCAAACACAACCCTACACTCTTTTTTGGATTTAGGTTCCATGCCTATTCCCAATGGATTTCTCACAAAAGAACAGTTGTCTCAAAAAGAAAATAAATACCCCCTCAAAGCATGTGTCTGTACTTCTTGTTGGTTGGTACAGTTAACACATGTTATACCAGCAGAAATTATGTTTAGAAACTACGTGTATATCCCTTCAACTTCAACTACCATGGTGCAACATTTTGAATCACTATCTATCGAATCAAGTAAAAAAGCTTATTTGCGAAAGAATAATTTGGTTGTAGATATAGGTAGTAATGATGGCACTTTATTGTCCAATTATAAAAAGAATGGTGCACGAATTCTGGGGGTTGACCCTGCTCAAAACCTAGCTAAAAAAGCTAATGCTCAAGGCATTCCCACATTGGCGCACTACTTTACTAAAGAACTTGCGAGTGCCATTGTTGCAGAGCATGGTAGAGCAAAAATCATCACAGCCACTAATGTGATCGCCCACATTGATAATCTTCACGATGCTATAGATGGGGTGCGCACACTTCTTCATCCTAACGGTTTATTTGTTATGGAGGCGCCTTACCTTGTAGATCTTATAGATAATAATGAATTTGATACCATATATCACGAACATTTGAGTTATTTTGCTGTCCATCCCCTTCAGAAGCTATTCAATATGCACAACCTTCACATTATTGACATCATAAAGCAACCCGTACATGGTGGAACGATTCGTGTATACGTCTCACCTATTGATAGTAATTACTCAGTTCATCCTCGTGTAGAGAATTTTATTACCGAAGAAAAAGTCAAACAATTTCATACACTAGCTCCCTATCGTGACTTTGCATCACGAGTAAAAAACATGAAGAAGGATTTAATCCTTCTTTTAAAACGAATTAAACAAGAAGGCAAATTTATTGTCGGTTATGGCGCATCTGCAAAAGGGAATGTGCTTGAGAATTATTGTGCCATTAATTCAGACATTCTTAACTACATTGTAGATTCAACACCGTATAAACAAGGTAAGTATACGCCAGGAACTCATATCCGTATTTGTTCTGAAGAAAAACTTCTCAAAGATCGGCCTGATTATGCTCTTCTTACTTCATGGAATTTTACCGAAGAAATCTTGGAAAAAAACAAAAAGTATCGAGAAGGCGGTGGGCAGTTTATCATCCCTGTGCCAGGAGTAAGAATTGTGTAGCTTACGTGCAATAGATTCTGTCCTCGCTTGTCCTTCTATTTGTCATCCTGAGGCGATTAGCCGAAGGATCCATGGATTCTTCGCTGCGCTCAGAATGACAACGAGATACCCCGATGCTCTGCGTCGGAGAGTGTCATTTGCAGTTATTTAATTTTCTTTGCCGGATTGCCAGCAATTACCGACCTAGCAGGAAACGACTTCGTCACTACACTGCCCGCACCAACTACACACCCATCGCCTAACGTTACACCTTTTAAGATAAATGATTGAGCACCTATAGAGCAGTTATTTCCAATCGATATCTTCTTCCCTTTCGATAATCCGTCAACAGTATGATCATGATCAAGAAATGATACTCGATAGCCTACGAGGCATTTTTTACCAATAGTAATAATATTATTTGAAGATATTGTTACTTCTTTTCCGATATTTGTTCCTACTCCTATACGAATTGTGCCCTTTCCAAAGGTTTGAATAAATGCATTTCGACCAATAATCACGTTATCGTTTAATATCACGTTATCATATCTATAAGAAATAATTCCATACCCTGGTGCAAGAATCACATTTTTTCCCATTTTCATCCCGCCCAGTCGAGCTGGGAGTGATACAATAAGGGCAATAATATTGAGAATCATACAGGTATATTGTAGCGTACTTTTTTCTTAACTTATGAAACAGCCAAAGATAACCGTCCTTATTACTACCTATAATAGATCAGAACTTCTGAAACATGCTATCCAAAGTGTTCTCAATCAAACGCTTAAACATATTGAAATTATCATACTTGATGATGCGTCACCTGATGATACTAAAGACGTAGTAGCATCGTACATAGATAAACGCATCACCTATATTCGTCAAAAAAATAATGTCGGATTTACTCAAAACTTTATAGCTGGAATCAAAAATGCAACGGGAGAATATGTTTTTCTTCTCTCAGATGACGACATGATTCTTCGATCAAATTCACTTGAGGTACTTTATAAGGAAATGAAAATAAAGAATGCGGGAGTGGGAACTATGAGTTTACTTTTTTATGAAAATGACATGAGTAAGCCTACCTATCTGTTTTCTGCTAGAAAGGGGGTTTATTACCTTCCTCCGTCGCCAGACAATATACTAAAAGTGATCCATTGGCATTTTGGTTTTATGTCGGGAAATATGTATCAGCGAAGACTCATACGAATGTCAGATATTGAAGATGACCTATGGATGGCTCATCTCAAGCCCTTATATCGTGCCCTCATTTCTCACGGATGTATATATTTAGGATCACATTATATTTTGGGACAGATAAGCACTCACGGTAATATCAAACATCTCGATGTACACATTAATAATGGATATCATTTACCAAAACAAATTAAAATGTACCAAGACTTAGATGGAAATAGTAAGCGTCAAAAAACATATATCAAAATGGCAGTTACGGGAGTGAGTAGGAGTTTGATTGGAGTAAAATACTATTCATCCACTTCCAATATGTTGGTCATTGCGTCTGAGCTGAGAAAGCTCTACCCATCTATCAACTTTTCACTCATCTATTGGCTTAATCTCATAGGTGCACTCATACTTCCCAAATCTATCTTATCTCTCATTCGCACTGTTCGATTAGTACTTCAATCAAATCAACTTGTCTCTACTATTGCATCTATTGGCATTGAGAAATATCTAACACTTATTTTAAAACCATCTCAATATAAATGAATCACCCCCTTGTAAGTATCGGTCTTCTGTCATACAATCGAGAAAAGCTCATTGGAAGAGCAATTAAATCACTCCTTGCCCAATCTTATCCAAATATTGAAATCATAATTTCTGATGACGCATCTGTGGATGCATCCTCTACTATTGGAAAAAAGTATGCAAAGAAGTATCCAAACATTTATTTTTATCAGCAAAAAAAGAATCTTGGAATACCTGGTAATTCCAATTTTGTTCTCAGTAAAGCAAAAGGTGAGTTTTTTATGTGGGCGTCAAATGATGATACATGGAGTAAGTATTATATACAGGATTTAGTTCAGCTACTTACCAAATACTCAGCTGCATCTCTTGCCGCATCAAATCTTATTCTTTCGAAAGGAGCTCGCACTCAATCATCTCATCTCCACTTCCTCGAGTATTCATCTGGTCCGAACTTGATTAAAGAGTATTTGAGGAAACCCTCACTTCTGGTTTGGGGAGTATTTCGAACAAAAATTCTTAAAAAAGCTGGAGGATTTCATGAAGATGGAAGACCTCTATACGGTGGAAGTGATCATGTAACTGTATTTAATATCTTGCTATTGGGAGGTCTTGCAACAACGCAAAAAAAACTTTTTTACAAAGCAGATTCCGGTTATGCGCTTGATAGATTTGAACAAATATCACACCATTTGCTTTCTTGGGTATTAATGAAAAGAATCGTTCGATATCTTTCGTACCCATTGTTATTTTCTTACGATTTATATTATTTGCTTTCAAGTACTTTAAGGTCTCAGTTCTCAATAATGAGCAAAATCACCACGTGTTTTTGGTGCATATACTGGTATATTCGTGTCACTTTTGAAGTTGTAACCCAAACCATGATTGGAATCTATTTCGTAGTTGGGTCCCTTTTAAAAAACCAACCATCAATATTACAACGGCAAAAAAAGTAAATGCAATATTTATCTGCATAACGGTTTTTATAGATTGAGGGTATAGCATTAATGCACCTAAATAAAATGGGAGCATGATTGCCGGAGTTAATGATAGTAGGCTTTTTTTGGCAAGAAAATAGTTAGTCATAAATATCATCATTAGATACCCACCTCCAAAATATGCAGCCAGTTCAAGGTATGGAATAGCAGGTATAAATGCATTCCCAAATAACCGAGTTATAATCCAGGCCCCATACCATCGATATATCAAAGATGTGATCAGCCCCGCTAACCCTATGAACGCCACAAGTATAAAACTCGTCCTTTTGTGATGAGTTTTGTGTTTATTACTTGAGAAGAATATATACGAAGTGGTAATAATTGGTCCAAGAACAAATAAGAGCAATTTTGCAAATAATGCCCAAGAGCTATAAATACCAGCATCCTCTGAAGAGAACATTTTTTTAACAAATATAATGTCAACATTATTAAGTAAAGCAAGTGCCCCAGTAGAAAAAGTTGTGAGAGCTAATTGCCTATCGTTAAATAATTTATGTACGTAGGGAGTTAAAATTTCCCTCTTTTCTGATACATAGATATATTTTTTAAACACATGGTAAGTGATCAAAATTGGCAATGAACCTGAAATAACAATGAATAAAATGACAACATTTATATCCCCATATCCCAAAAATACTATCCCAGCTCCCATCACTTTTAGTACCGTGCTTATAATCCCAATAATAGTAAACCAATAAAACATATGAAGACCTTGCAATGTGGTATTGTAAAATGTACCCAAAAGTGAACATATAATAAGCAGAGGAACTGCCCATGATGCTGTTTCAGACAGGCTTGTTATTTTTGGTAAAAATGGTGCAGAAATAAGAATAAACACCAATACGATCCACCATTTTTTGATCGACGATATGATCCATGCATGAAGTTCAGATGCAAACAATTTGGGCGTTTTATGTGAGCTCATTTTTTGAATAAGAACCGTATTCACTATACCAAGTGGAATTGACAAGACAACTAAATACGAAAAGAGCGCGGTTATATCTCCAAATCCTTCTGGTCCCAAAGAGCGCCCAATGAAAATATTAAAAAGATAATTAAGGAATCCCGTAAAAAAATTAGCTCCAGTAAGAAGAAACCCACCTTGAACAAAGAGATTTGCACCCA
>JAQBTX010000033.1 GCA_027624795.1 bacterium
TACGAACGGTTATTTTTATTGCTTCCCCAATATAGATTTCGTAAGGGACACCGTTTATTACTGTTTTTTGTTCTGTTAGTTGTATTTCCTCAGGATAAGAAAAAGAAAATTTATATTCGGAGTTATTGTATATTTGTAGATTATTTTTGTTAATGTTTGTGGTTTGAGCATCTTCTTCTATGAGCTCAAACGTAGAGAGGATTTGGTCAAATACCCAATCACGACTGGTAGTAAAGGGATATTTTATTATCATATACCGTTTTCCATTGTGGATCATTAGATAGATTTTGGCAGTACCCACACCCTCACCAAGTAGGACTTGAGTTTCAATGTCGTCTATAGTAGTTACCCCAAGATCAGAAATGGTCCCAGATGTTTCTTGCTGCAGTTCTTCACGCCATTTTGACAGACTGTCATTTTGAATTGAATCAAATACGACGATTTCCATTTTGAGTTCATCAAGATTGATTGGTCTACTAACTTTTCCCGTAGTTTTATCAATGGGGCTAATGATTGAAATATAATTACTTCTATCTTCTTTTTCGTACTCTGGAGGATATTTAAAAGAAATATTGTTAAACTTTGAAACAAATGTTTTCCACCCACTCACGTCTTCAATTTCTTTCTCCATAATTTCTTCAGCCTGCTCTTTTTTAGAGAACATCTCTGTCGAGTCTTTTGTATTCATGCTTCCCAGATACCATCCGCCAGTAATGCCAATAAGGAGGAGGGAAACACCGATTGCGATGAATTTGATGGGGAGTTTTTGATAGAAAGAAAAACCACTTTGGGAAGCGTCAAAATAGGGCGATTGTGGATAATGTTCTGAACCCATACAAACAGTGTAGCATGCTTTGAAATAAGAATTCAAGTATAATACCGTTTATAACGGAGAGTAGTTCAGATGGCTAGAACGTTGGGCTGGGGGTCCAAAGGTCGCGGGTTCGAGTCCCGCCTCTCCGACATCAATACATTAATAAATCAAATTCAATGAGAGATGAAATTTCGAGACTTTTGATTTACGATTTACGAACCCCGGGGGTTAGTAATTCGCATCTTGCAGTAAAAGGGATGATCCCTATGGGCTTTGTTCAGTAATTGCGAAGAAAAAAACAGGAGGTCATCACATCATTGACATAGAATCCTCTGGTACGATATAGTAAAGTATGTCTGAATCTTTGAAACGAAACGGAGTGATCCTTATAATCATGATTGGTATTTTTGTTGGTATGTATCGAATTTCAACATGGTCAAATCAGTACTCTTGGTGTGCCAATCGAGATGAGTATATTTGTAACATGCTCACTCATACGCGGTTGCATTTGCCCACTGCATCGGGTGGAACATACGAAAATAGTGATCATATAAATGCTGTATGGAGTGTACATGAAGACAATTACGAACTTACTTATTTAGTGAATAAAAAGGAAGTAATGCACATAATTGGCGCAGATGAAACCTTGTATATATATGATTATTCTGACAAAAGATGGTGGAAACAGCCGATTAAAGAGGTCGAACAATATAATGTTAAGCTTCCGTTTGAACCGGCCTCATACACTCAATACATTACTGACGCGCTTTTAGATGAGAAGACCATATATACTCCGATTCAAGTAACTAATTGTTTGGTGTCAGATTGTATGCAATATCACGGGGTAAACAAGAATGTCGGACTTGACCTAACCATAAGCATAAGTAAAAAAGACAATAAGCTCATGGGAATCAATTCGAAGAAAGCTGGATCTTCCGATACGGTTACTATTCGCTATGATGATCTTAACACTATTGAAGTGCCCAAAACCGATATAAAAATAGCTTCTTCAAACCAAAATATTTTACTTGATCTCATATACAAACTTCAACCAACCATAGAAACAACCCCCGATTATGTAGAATTCATTGAGCAACAAAGAGTGCAAGCTGAACAAAGTGGGGAGGCGGACGGATCTCCAAAATACTTATCTCCAACACCAGCGGTTCCTAAACAATAGGTTGATATAATAAGCTGTATGAAAAAAGGAATCATCATTATGCATGGAAATAAATCCGATCTAAAAGGCATCGCTCGTTATTATGATCCCAGTAGTATTCTCATTTGTGCTGATGGCGGAGCAGAATATGCGCGAACCTTGAATCTTATTCCCCATATGGTGATTGGAGATATGGATTCAATTTCAAAAGAAACACTTCAATGGTTAGAAAAACATAAAGTTCAGATATTTACATATTCTCCGGAAAAGGACTTTACCGACTCGCAGCTTGCTATAGAAAAAGCTGTTGAAATGAAGTGCCAGGAATTAGCTATCTTTGGATTATTGGGTGATCGAATGGATCATATGAATGCTAATATCATGTACCTGAGTAACGTTGCTCAAAAAGTTTCCCTTCGTATTATTGAAGGAGATCAGGTAATTTATTTTGTCACTTCAAATATCCACCTACATGGTACCAATGGGGATGAAGTTTCCCTTATCCCCTTGAAAGGCGATGCGAGCGGAATCACTACTTCAAACCTACAATATAAACTTGATAAAGCGGTATTGCCATATGGTTCAACCAGGGGGATTAGCAATGTGATGACGTCATCTGAAGCTCAAATACAGGTACAAGAAGGAATGGTGATGGTTGTTCACCGATCTAAAAAATCTTAATAAAAAAGATGATTAAATGTATAATACTCTCATGTCTACCAAACGCAAAATTCCCACAACTATGGTCACACAACATCCTGACCATGCAAGTACTCCATACTGGCACTACCGACCTTTTATAAGCACGCAAGATGAAACAGAGGAGCTATTCCTTTCTTTTTCAGAACTTGACGCCGATGAATACAAATGGGATTGGGAAGGGAAACTAGTAGATGAATCTGTACTAGAAAGACTCTTTTCGAAATATTATGAGTTCTTTTCTAAGAACCAAATAGGGATAGATAAGTTTCTTACCTTTCGATTACCCAACCCCAAGGTAGAGACTGAATTTCGGTTGGGAAGAGCCTTCATGGCCTTACTTGCCGCATCAGGTCTGGCTACTGAATTAGGGCTTTACAACAAGCCCTTGTTTGAAGTTATACTACCCATGACAGAGTCTGCAGATGAAATGATCGCTGTACAAGAAGCATTTAGAGAAATTGCATCCATGAAGCATCCACTCCTAAAGATAGATGCCGAAGACATTGAGCATGTAGAGATGATCCCTTTATTTGAAGATATTGAAACCATTTCCCATTCAGATATGATCATCGATGAGTATATAGGGAAGCATATGGCGCTTTTTGGGTTCAAACCTGAATATATTCGTCCATATGTAGCTCGATCTGACCCAGCACTCAATGCGGGTATCGTACCCACGGTGCTGGCTATTAAAATTGCCTTGTCTCGTTATAAAAAATATGAAGAAAAGACTGGGATACAGATGTATCCCATGATAGGTGCGGCGTCACTGCCGTTTCGTGGAGGCATCAATCCGCGCTCAGTAGCTCAATTTATAGATGAATATTCTGGTATTCGCACAACCACCTTACAAAGTGGATTCCGTTATGACTACCCAAAAAATGAAGTGTTTAAGGCTGTACAACAGATTAAAGATACTATTGGATTATCTGAAACCCGTATGATTTCATCAACAACGGAAAAAGAACTACGGATAATAATGAAGCATTTTGCACAGTATTATCAGATGACCATAAAAGATATTGCACCACTCGTAAATAAGGTTGCTGGGATGCTCCCAAAGAGAAGAGAGCGCGTACAACATATAGGTTTATTTGGATACTCTCGAGGTGTCGGAGATGTGAAATTACCTCGAGCAATTGGGTATACAGCGGCATTGTATTCATTGGGTACTCCACCAGAACTCATCGGTACTGGTAGGGGACTGAAGTGGGCAAAAAAGCATAGTACATTGGACCTACTGGAAAGTACATATATCAACTTACGTTCTGATTTATTACACACTGTGTCATATACTAATAAAGAGCTCTTAGAAACATTAGCAAAAGATAATAAAGGGTTTGCCATGATGTTGGAGGACTACTATGAAATAGTGAAATACTTAGAGAGCAAAGGCGTTGATGTTTCAAAGATAACTGAAGACATGAAAGAGCACCAAATACTATCGGATATTATTTATTCTCATATTCTTACAGATAAAGATGCAACAAAACACATTGAAAAAGCGGCACGATTGAGAAAAAGTATGGGTTAATAGTATAATTAACATATGTCAATAAAAACAGATACCTGGATAAAACAAATGGTGAAAGAGCACAACATGATTGAGCCTTTTATCGACACATCAATCAAAAATGGCAATGTTTCGTATGGATTATCTTCATTTGGATATGATCTGAGGGTGGCACCTGAATTTAAAATATTCACTAATGTACACTCAGCAGTAGTAGATCCAAAAAACTTTGATGACAATTCATTTGTTGATGTCAAAAATGAAAAACATGTATTAATTCCTCCCAATTCTTTTGCACTAACCAGAAGTATAGAATATTTTAAAATCCCCAAAGACGTACTAGGGCTTTGTATTGGGAAATCAACCTACGCACGGTGTGGAATAATAGTAAATGTCACGCCACTTCAGCCAGAATGGGAAGGATCACTTATTATTGAAATATCTAATACAACGCCACTTCCTGCCAAAATATATACAGGAGAGGGCATCGCACACATCATTTTCTTTCAAGGAGATGCAATGCCAGAAAAAACCTACAAAGACCTTTCTGGTATGTATTCCAAACAAGAAACTATTGTCCTTCCTAAGGTATAATTGTTATCTATGTTTTATATACGACAACTTTTCAAGCTACTACTAATTATGGCTTTGTTTTGCTCTATAGTTTCACCTTCTTTTGCCGCTAACAATAAGTACGGTATACATGTGGCTCAGCCAAGCGACGAAGATATAGATCGCGCTGCTGACTTGGTCAATTCCACGGGGGGAGACTGGGGATATATCACTCTGGTAATCCACGATGATGACAAGAAGGTAGATAAATGGCAACCTATATTCGATAAGTTAAGAGAACGAAGTTTAATTCCCATCATTCGCCTTGCAACCCACGCGGAAGGGGAATATTGGGCAGAAGCTCATAGTGAGAGTGTAGGCGAGTGGGTATCTTTTTTGAACGATTTGAATTGGGTAGTGAAAGATCGTTATATTTTGTTGTTCAATGAACCAAATCATGCCAGTGAATGGGGAGGGTCGGTAGATCCCAAATCATTTGCGAAGGTTAATGAAACCTATGCGCGGGCACTCAAGGAAGCAAATAGTGACTTTTTCATAATGATGGGAGGAGTAGATTTATCTGCCCCTCAAAATCCGCCCCTGTACATGGATGCGGAAATCTTCCTGAAGCAAGTGATCTCTGAAATCGGAGTAGATGACTATAACGAACTTTTTGATGGGTGGTCTTCGCATTCATATCCAAATCCAGGCTTTAGGGGAAGCCCGTACAGTAGTGGACGTACGAGCATTCGAGGCTATGAGTGGGAGCTCTCGTTATTATCATCAATGGGAGTAAAAGACCTACCGGTATTTATAACCGAAACTGGTTGGAATGGCGATGTACTTTCCCGAGAACAAATAGCAGAGTACTATACTTACGCGTATGAACAGGTTTGGGGGCCAGATAACAGAGTAGTAGCAGTAACCCCATTCATACTGAACTATCAGGGAGAGCCATTTCTCAAATTCTCATGGATACCCAAAGGTAATGTTGGGGTATATCCAGAATATGTTCGAGTACAAGAACTTGAAAAACAAGCAGGAACTCCAGATATTATACAAAAAGGGAACATGGTCATAGATTTACCCACCCAATTGGTAGAGCAGTCTACCTACCATTTTCGTGTTTCTATAGAAAATAATGGTCAAGCCATATGGAGCAAGGACCGGGGATATGATTTCTTTCTGGATGGGGTAGATCCAGACTCCTATCGTATTGCTTTCACTCAAATACGACCAGGAGACAATGGTATTATCAATGTGTATCTTTCTACCCCAGAAGAGCTTGGCACGCATCAAGCCCAACTCATTTTATACCAAAACGAAACTCCTATCATAAAGAGCGAGTTGTGGAATTATGAAATTTTCACCCTGCCATCCCTCATGTTTAATGTATCGCTCTTTCCTAAATTTAACTCTCAAGGAGATGATTTTGAGCTACAGATATTCAATAAGCACGACGATTTGGTATTTAGAAAGGGCGGCATAAGTGTGTATGATGGTCAGGGATCTTTAGAAAAAATAGACAATATAGCGCTTGGAGAAGAGTATCGCATCGTTCTCATAAAGGAATATTATCTTCCCCGACAAACTCATGCCAGGTTTAATGAAGAACAAAACAATGTATTATTTGAACCTCTTTTACCCTTTGATTTTGACGGAAATGGTTCATTCGAATGGAAAGATACCAGAATATTTTTTGGAAGCTTAGATCATATTCAAAGACTCCTTCCGTAATATACGAATGATCGAAGTTAAAAATGAGACTATAGTACTATGGCACGCGTAAAATTAACTGAATATAAAGCAAAGCAATTACTGTACCACGCGCTAGGAAAGAAGTATCTAGGTACCCCTGCGACGCCAGAAGGGTATCAAATGCCCCATAATGGGCCCTTTGTGCTCAAAGTTGACCAAGGAATTAAGGGAAGAATGAAGAAAGGGTTGGTAGAACTTGAAATTCAGAAAGACAAATTACCAGATGCGCTTATGAGATTGTCAAAGAAGGGGTACAGTCAATTCATCATTGAGCCAATGGTGAAGCATGATCCTTCCCAGGAACGATACCTATCTCTGGAGCGAACGCGAGAGGGAATAGTGGTACGGTATGCAAAGGTGGGTGGGATAGATATTGAGAGTATGAAGGATAGGGTAGAAGAGGTGATACTAAACTCAAAATTCGAATATCGAAATCCGAAACAAGCACCAAATTCTAATGATCAAATAACTCAAAAAATCTCTGAAGAGCTCGCGGTTCCTATTAACTTTATGCACCAGTTACTAAACTTTTTTGAGCGTCAGTATATATCATTTTTGGAAATTAACCCGCTCGTAGTAAAACAAAACACCTCCCCCCTGCGGGGTACTCCTCTTAGAAAGAGGAGAATAAAATCCCCTCTTACAAGAGGGGTGGACTTTGACGTTGAGTCAAAGGACGGGGTGTTTATCTTAGACCTCGCCGTAGAGGTAGATAGTACCGCAGAATTCTTTACAAAAACATGGACGAGTGCAGACATAGTAGAGGATAGCGTCAAATCACCAGAAGAACTGGCCATAAAAAAGCTCAATGACCAAAGTCAGGCTGCATTATCATTCACTCTTCTCAATTCCGAAGGTCTCCTCTGGGTACTTTTAAGCGGTGGGGGAGCGTCTATAACGATCGCAGATGAGGCCTATAACATGGGTTTTGGTAAGGAGCTAGCTAACTACGGGGAGTATTCTGGCAACCCAAACGATGATGAGACGTATGAGTATACGTGTAACCTTATAGATTCTATGATGAAGAGTAGTAGACGTCGTTTAATGTTAATTATCGGTGGGGGAGTGGCAAATTTTACCGATATTGGGAAAACCTTCAAAGGCGTCATAAAAGCGCTCGAAAAAAACAAAAAAAGATTGAAAAAAAAGGAAATAAAAATTTTTGTTCGCCGCGGGGGACCGAATCAAAAAAATGGTTTAAAATTGATGGAGAAGTGGTTACGAGAAAATGATATGTATGGCATCGTTGCAGGACCAGAACTCCCCTTGCATGAGATCATGAAATTGGCTATTAATTCATCAAAAAAACATGCTTAATATTCAAAAAATACGGAGTAAAAAACAATCTATTATAGCGTTAGGAAGCCATATTCCCATACTCCAATCTATACTCGATTTTGACTATTTAGCTGGAAAAGAAGGGCCAAGCGTAATAGCAATTATTGCTTCAGGACGAAAGAATGTGAGGCTTTTTTGGGGCGAAAAGGATGTGCTGATCCCCGTCTACCCAACCCTTGCACATCTCCCCGCTTCAGTAAAAAATGAAATAACTCTCTTTTTAAACCTTACTTCTGGACGCCGAGTACTCTCCTCTACTGTGGAACTCCTAGACTCACTTCCCAACTTGCTTGGCGGTGCGCTCTTTGCAGAAAATGTTCCCGAAAAACATTCAATAGAAATTTTTAATAAAATAAAACCTGGATCCCGGATCAAGTCCGGGATGACATCGGGGCAATTTATTGTGGGCCCTGCATCAGTTGGTCTCATGATTCCCGGACACTTAAAGCTAGGAGCCATAGCTGGAACCGATGCAGAACAACTTATGGATTCTCATGTATTTGAACCGGGAAGTGTAGCGGTATTTTCATCATCAGGTGGCATGACAGGAGAGCTCATACGGCTTGTTACAACAGTCCAAAAGCGCATTTCATTCTCACTTTCATTTGGGGGGGATCGGTTTCCCATACTTACCCCTGTAGAAGCATTTTTGGCTGCAGAACATGATCCACAAACTAAACATATCGTGTATTTTGGAGAACTGGGTGGATATGATGAATACGAACTAGTAGATCTTATTAAACAAAAAAAGGTCACGAAGCCCATTATTACCTATATTGGCGGAACCATAAGTGCAATGTTTGAAAAGCCACCTCAATTTGGCCATGCCAAGGCTATGGCTAGTAGGGGCGAGGAGACAGCGCAAGCAAAGACCAAAGCGCTTAAAAGCGTGGGGGTGAAGGCAGCGCAATCATTTGAAGAGTTTATAGATTTTGTGAAGAAGATAAAAATAAAAGATAACATCCCCCTCCCTGACGGGAACCCACACGTCAAACGTGCCTTGCGCCTTCTTGAAGGGGGACTTAAAAATGATCTCCCTTATGAAGGGAGTACCGAACGGAGTGAGGGGAGGGATGTTCAAAAAGTCTTATCTAAAATGCAACAACGCACCCATGCTTTATTTATGAATTCTATTTCTCAAGACAAGGATGGATCGGTGGAAATTGTTGGTGAAGAGATGCTTAGCATGGCTACCAAACGATCATTTGGACACATTGTAGGATCAATGCTCCTTGGCCGCCAGCTAAAATCCAAAGATACCGCCGAGTTTATCGAACTCATCATGAAGCTCTTGGTAGATCATGGACCTTATGTATCTGGAGCTATAAATACTATGATTGCCGCTCGTGCTGGTAAAGACCTCGTGTCATCATTAGCTTCCGGACTTCTAACCATTGGACCCCGTTTTGGCGGTGCTATAAATCAAGCAGCGCAGCATTGGCTTGAGGGCGTAGCAGAAAGCATCGATCCTGATGAATATGTTGAGCGCAGTGCCAAGCAAAATAAGCGAATTTCTGGCATTGGCCACCGTAAGTATAGGGTCGATACTCCAGACCCACGCGTAAATGTAATCCTAACTTTTGCCAAGAAACTTAATAAGTCACCATATACTTTGTTTGCGAAGAGTATAGAGGCGGTCACCACGGCTAAAAAAGCAAACCTCATACTCAATGTAGATGGCGCTATAGCGGCAGTGCTTTTGGATGTGCTTTCGCAAAAAGAGAAGATTTCACCAGAAGAGCTGCAAGAACTTATCAATATAGAATTTTTTAATGCATTATTTGTACTATCTCGTTCAGTAGGGTTTACGGCACACTACTTAGATCAACGACGCAAGGATGAAGGACTCTTTAGATTGTCTCCAAAGGAAGTTGGGTTTGCGGAATAAAAGCTGTCTCTACGATGTCATGCTGAATTCATTTCAGCATCTTTAAAGATCCTGAAACAAGTTCAGGATGACAATGAGTAAGGGGGTTAGAGATGAGTTCTCAGTCTTACTCTTCTTCATCATACTTAAACGAAAGGGCATTGATGATCATTCCGTAGTCTTGTGAATCTACGATTCCATCATAATTTAAATCTGCGCGCGCTACGATATTTACACCGGTTTCACCCAAGCTGCTTCGTACAAAGGCAATATCTACTGCATCAACAATGCTGTCTTGCACTGGAAGGTCACCAGCAAGTAGAATCACACCCTTCAAATTAAGCCTATTATCACCGGCTTGGATCCGTACAGCGCCATCTGTGCAATTATATGGCTTAGTTTCCGTTTCTGAAGGATTATTAACACAGATCTTCTTTTGAAGATGCTTTGGCCCCTTTATAAGAAGGGTATAGTCGGTGGCAGCTAATAAATTATCGTATTTACTCGTTCCTGTCCAGCTTCCATCACTGTTTTTACTCATAGAAATAGTGCGTTTATCTACCTCGGTTTTATCAACAAGAAAGGTAACGAGCACGGGTATTTCATTTACATTTTTAGCAGCTGCAGTAAGACCTTGGGTACGAATATCAAAGGTGATATTTGCTGTCACGCCGGTTCCTGTGGTGGGTTGAGCTGGCGTATTTGTCGGAACCACTGTGGTGGTTGGCGCTGGTGTTGTGGTAATGGTTGGATTTACTGTTGTGGTAGGTGCAATAGTGGTGGTTGGGGCTGTTGTCACTGAGGGAGAGGGGGTTATAGTTGGAGTTATATTTGGGTCAATGGTTGTGGTGGGTGTCGCAGTGGGATAATTTTGTCCATTTACTGTGACCGCAACTGAACTTCCGGAATGATCGGCAGTATAGGTGCTTGGTCCAACAACCTGCCAGTTTCTACCATCAATTGGTCCGTCAATGAAGGATATTAATCCTGTT
>JAQBTX010000034.1 GCA_027624795.1 bacterium
GAATGGTGGCTCAAGCGCATGGATGCAAAAAAGTATTTTAAAGGAACCTACCATAACAAGGAAAACGTACAACCTCATGTATTTAAAGAACAGATGATCAACAAGTTGAATCTAGAATATTTTGTCGAAGATAACTTCGATATTGTGTCCCACATCACGAAAACTACAAAAGCAAAAACTATATGGATAACCAATCCATTTGATGCTCATATTCCTTATGAGCCCAAGTTTATGACATTGAAAAAAGCCATGATGCATATTCGTGGTATGCTATGATATGCGAAGCAAATCATTGGTAATTATCATTATTGCATGTGCATTTATTCTTCGAATTCTCGACATTGATTGGGATTCTGGATTTCACTTTCATCCTGATGAGCGCATGCTTATTATGGTTTCTGAGCGCATTACTTTTTTCTCCAACTTAAATCCTCATTTTTTTAATTATGGCAGTTTACCTGTATACCTTCTCAAAGGAACCAGCCAATTGCTTGATTACCTCTTTGGTACCCATGTTGCAACGTATGATGGTATGCTCTGGGTTGGCAGAATGCTTTCAACCATAACCGACTTGTTGGTTATTGCTCTTATCTATCGTATTTCAATGCATTTATTTAAAGATAAAACGATAAGTTTATGGTCATGTTTTTTTTACGCAATTGCGTTCTTTCCCATTCAGAACAGTCATTTCTTTATTGTAGACACCTTCCTAAACCTCTTCTCTACTCTCTTAGTGTATCTTTTATTGGAGTATCGAGAAAAGCCATCGATTAAAAAAGTGATCATGATTGGCATAGTTTTTGCAGCTGCTCTCACCTGCAAGGTATCGGCTGTAATTTTTCTCCCCATTATATTATTTTCTATAATAACTCCCCTCCTTACCAAGGAGGGGTGGATCTCCCGACTTGTCGGGAGAGACGGGGTGGTTTTTTCTCTTTTCCTCTTTGGCATTGTTACTTTGACTTTTGCATTTATATTTATGCCTTATGCATTTATTGAATACACGCAGTTTATATCAGATGTAAGTGCGCAGGTTCGCATGAATTCAGATCCTTATGTATTCCCCTATACCCTGCAATACGTGGGAACGCTGCCATATCTTTACTATTTGAAGAATATATTCTTTTGGGGTTTAGGTCCAGTCATAAGCATTCTGGCAATTGTAGGATTGATTGGATTAATTCAAAAAATCCTCCCCTCAATCCCCTCCTTACCAAGGAGGGGAACTAAAGGGGTGGTTTCTTTCGGAATCTTCTTTCTTTTCTATCTTATTTATTTTATCGTTATTGGCAAATCATCGGTCAAATTCATGCGCTACCTGCTTCTGATGTACCCTTTCTTTGCCATCATGGCTGGAGTAGGCACCAGTGTCATCCTGAACTTGATTCAGGATCTATCACATCATAACTGGTTCTCGCTCCGTAAAAGATTCCGAAATAAATTCGGAATGACAGAGATTTTCATCATTACTGCAACTCTATTATGGACATCTATGTTTCTTAACATCTATACGACTCCCAATACTCGTATTCAAGCTACCAACTGGATTAACCAGTTTATACCCCACGGGTCTACTCTTGCAGTTGAACATTGGGATGATCGGGTGCCCATCTTTGATCCCGGTGTTTATAATTATGAAGAACTGACGTTATATGACATACCCGATGATGGCAGAAAATGGCAACTTTTGAATGAGAAATTAGATCGATCTGACTTTATTATCATTGCATCAAACAGACTCTACACTCCACTTCAATATCTCGATGTATGTGAGCCAGATACTTACCCGCGATGCTACCCGTTGACATCAGATTATTATAAAAAGCTCTTTGCTCATGAGGGTGAATTTGTAAAAATTGCGCAGTTCACTTCGTATCCTCGTTTGAATTTGGGCGGATGGAAGTTTGAATTAAATGACACCAGTGCTGATGAATCCTTCACCGTATATGATCATCCAACTATAATGATATTTGCACGGAAATGAAAAAGTACCTTAATAAAGAGCTGGTAATCGTTGCCGTTCTTACCAGTATTGCGTTTGTTCTCAGAATTTTTTTCCTTGACCAAATCCCGTTAGGTATTCACGGAGATGAAGGATGGACTGCCATTGAAGCACAAAGAATCATCTCTGAAGGTTACATTCCTATGTATTCAGGAAGTGGTTTAGGACAACCTATTGGACCAGCATATATAACTGCGGTATTTTTTCAGCTTTTTGGAGAAAGTGTTCAAACCCTTCGAGGATCGATGGCTCTGTTTGGAGTACTCATCATTCCCCTGTTTTACCTTACTCTTCGTAAACTCTTTTCAATCAATGTGTCTACTATCATAAGTTTATTCTTTTCTTTTGCTCTTTTTTATCTTCACTTCTCACGAATGGGCTTTATGCTCATAAGCGCACCATTATTTGCTATTGGAGCGCTCTATTTTTTCTTTGAGTTTATAAAGACTAAACAATATCGTATGCTTATTATTTCTGCAATTATATGTGGAATTGGGATGTATTCATACAATACGTATCCACTTTTTCCTCCAACTATAGGTATTGCTTTACTCTATTTGTGGTTTAGAAAAAAAATATCACTTCTTCATATCATTACGTTTATACTGGCATTTGCTGCTTCTGCATCATTACTCATATATCAGGCCGTTCAAGATCCTGAGACATTTTTTTCTCATCATAAAACTTATTCAGTAGTAAAACACGTCGAATATATCGAAACTTCAGATCCTCACAGTAAAAGAACATACGTGATACAAAATGGTGTTAAAAAAATTAAGCACTATATAACGGGAAATCTTCAAGACACTGCTGATGGATTTGGAGCTGATCAAAACGTTGATTGGAGCATTTTATTCTTTTCAGTATTGGGAATCATTCTTGCGTTTAAACATAAAAATAAACTATTTATCTGGCTTTTTTTCTCTTTTTTATTGCAACTGATTCCACTGGTAACTACGTATGAAGGATATTATCGGAGAGAAGTAGTTGGAAATATCTATCTCTATATATTCGCAGGTTATTTTCTTCAAAAACTCTTCCAAACTGTGCCAAAAGCAAAGACTCACTATGTAACCATATGTATTTCAATTATTCTTATCACACAATGTGGATTGAATATGTGGCAGTATTTTGTTGCGTTTCCCAAATATGATTTAACGCATTTTGTTTATTCCCCCGAACTATACCTTTCAATTACCAAAGTTCGTGAACAACCACAAGATACTGTCATTGTATTGTACTCAGATCGCTTTGACTGTAATTACGAATCAATTCAATTTCTCTTATCTGACACCACGTGCATTAATTATGATCCAAGTCAGCCACAGAATATATCACAATTTGACAAGCCACAGGCAAATATATTTATAGATGCATATATAAATCAGGGTTTAGAACTTCAAACTGTTCCAAAAACGATACTTAAACTTGGTGAAAAAACCATAAGTGTAATCGAGTGGATTCAATTATAAGAACCGCTTGAGAAGTCCCAATATCCCCTGCTTCCAGGGCACTCGGTGACTTACCCCGCTTTGATCTTTGAAATCATTCACATGATCCAAATACCACTTAACGCACTTTGTATATTCTCCAGAATTGGATCTGGTCAAAGAACACTCCTTAAAATAGACGGGGCAACGGTAGGAGTAATCGAATGGAATGAGTTACACAAACTATAGCCTCATGGCTCTATTCGAATAGATGGTTTCAATGTATCAAAATCCTTGTCAAAGGAAAGAATGGCTACTTTTTCAGCTTTTGCCATACACCACGTAAGAATATCTACAAAGTCTATTGTGTACCTTTCGTATTCATAGAGCGCATCCATTACCACTTTTTTATTGTCTACCCGTAGCCAATCAGGCTCAATAAGAAGGGCTACTTTCGCTACCGCCTCAGCACGTGACAGATCATAAAACCGCTCCAACTGAAATAGGATCTCAAGAATGGTAATATGCATAACAGTCATACATAGCTTCCCTTTTTCTGCTTTTCGTAGATATGCTTCAGCACGATCGGCTTGATCTGGAACATCTTTTGTGAGAAACCTTAAAAATACATTCGTGTCAGCATAGATGCATTTCATGTAGTCTTTCGTGTAGATAAATAATCGATAAAAGATTTTCTCATTTTCTTACTGTCACTCTTTTTTCCTTTTGAATGAACCGATCCTTTCAGTGAAAAAAAATCATCTACCTGCTTAATTCTAACCCCATCGTGCTCTTTCACAAAGAGTACAGAATCTCCTTTTTTAATGCCCAAATAGTTCCGTATATCTATGGGAATAGTAACTTGGCCTTTTTGTGTAACGGAAGAGTATCCAATCATGGTATTACCATAGTACAAAAAGTAATACCGATTGTCAATGGGTATTACAACAATCTCTTTATCACTCCCAGTATCCCCTGCTTCCAAGGAACACGATGTGATACTCCACTTTGTCCTGCAAAATCTGCAAGATGGGAAAGATACCATTGATAATTTCTGATAAGTGCTTGTTTGTTTGAATATTTTGGTTTGAAGCCCAGTTGCCTTTCAGCTTTTTCTATTGAGACAAAGGAATCCTTGGCAGCGGTTTCATACACCCATGCGTAGAGTGGCGAGATGTGAAGGGCCTCAAGAATTCGTAAGATGGGGATGATGATCCAAGCTGGAGTACCAATAACTTTTTTCCCAAATCCCGCCTTATCGAGTACTGCCTGGTAATCCTCGCGCATTGTAGTAAATTCTTTGGCACCGATGTTGAACACATCATTCACCTTCATTTTATCGAGGGTCATACATGCATCTATCCCATCACACAAATCATCCACATCCAAGAGCTGATACCGATTGCTCCCATCCCCTATCATCGGGAATCCATGTCCATCACGGGCCCAGTCATAGAGCAATGCAAAAACGCCGAGCCGCTCGGGACCAACAAATGATTTGGGGCGGATGATAGATACAATGAGTCCTTTTTCTCGCGCTTTCTCGCAAATCTTTTCAGCTTGTATCTTTGCCGCACCATAGGGACCTACGCCGATGAGCTTATCATGTTCATAAAGTGGATGATGATCGGGAATGCCATACACAGCCGTGGACGAGATGTGGATAAATCGCTGAATAGTGTGGACAAGTGCAGCATCTATGACGTTTTGAGTGCCGTCTACATCGGTAGTCATGATGTCTTCTTTTGAATACAAAGGAAGCGCCGCAGCACAATGTACAACAAGATCCGACCCTTTCATGGATTGTTCCAACAGCTTTTTATTTCGTATATCCCCCACTACGTGTGTAATAGCGTCTTTACAATCCGCATAATCAAATGGAACTAAATCGTAAGAAATGATGCGGTACTTTTTTTTGAGTAAAAACCGAATGAGGTTTATCCCCAAAAACCCCGATCCGCCCGTTATGAAAACTGTTTTCATGTGGTTATTATGCTTTATTACCGTTAGATTTTCAATGACCGAACCAGCTTCTTGATATTTGATAGCATAGATTTATTTGATGAACTTGAATCAATAGTGTGGATGATTGCACTTCCCACAATGGCAATATCCACGATGTTTTTTATGGAACGTATATGTGCTGGCGTAGATATTCCAAATCCCAAGGCCACGGGAAGATTAAAATGCTTTTTAACTCGATTAATATACGGAACCAATGATTTAGTTAATTGAACTGAAGATCCCGTTACCCCATAATGGCTGACACAATATACAAATTCATCAGCGACTTGAGCATTGAGCTTTAATCGATGATTGGAGCTTGCAGGGGTAACTACCCGGATTTGAGCTAAGCGATGCTTTCGTGACGCAGCAATAAAGTGCTCATGCTCTTCTTCATCAGGGGGCATATCAGGGATAATAAGACCATAAGCTCCCGCGCTTTTGGCATCATGACAAAACTTCTCTACTCCATAGGAAAATACCGTATTGTAATATCCCATAAAAAATAATGGGATAGATACCTGGGAAGATAACCTCTTCATGACCTTGAAACAATCCTTTAGGGTAACTCCACTCTTTAGAGCTATGTCACAAGCCTTCATTATGGTAGGACCATCGGCGATTGGATCAGAAAAAGGAATCTGTAACTCCACATAATCTGCACCAGCTTGTTCCATAGCTATTACTATTTCTATAGTCGATGTTATATCTGGGTACCCAACCACCACATGTGTCATGAGTTTCATTTGGCTTGCTCCTTTATAAACTGATTCCACTCCGTATCTCCCAATGCCTTTGCCACAATAAATATATCTTTATCAGCTCGACCAGAAATATTTACTACAATAAGGTTATCTCTAGACATCTTTGGCGCGCGTTTTATAACTTCTGCAATGGCATGAGATGATTCAAGTGCAGGTAATATTCCTTCATGTTTTACGGTAAGGTTAAATGCTTTTAAAGCCTGCTTATCGGTTGCTGCAGAAAACTCCACTCGACCTTTGTCTTTCAAATACGCAAATTGGGGCCCTATGCCAGGGTAATCCAGTCCAGCCGATATGCTATGAGTTTGTGCTATATTTCCTTCCTTATCTTGTAAAAAGATTGTTTTGTAGCCCTGAATCACCCCTAATCTGCCACCTGCAAAGCGCGATGCATGGCGGCCTTTTTTCCTCACTCCTTCACCCGCAGCTTCCACACCGATAAGACGTACTGATGGATCTTCCAAAAATCGATAAAATAATCCCATGGCATTACTGCCACCGCTTACACATGCAATAAGCATGTCGGGTTGTCTTCCTTCCAGTTCTTGAATTTGTTTCTTAACTTCGTAACCCACAATTTGTTGAAAGTCACGATTCATTGATGGAAAAGGATGGGGACCCAAAGTCGATCCGAGTATATAATGGGAGTCCCGTACATTCGTTATCCAATCTTTAAGCGCGGCATTAACTGCATCTTTAAGGGTTCGTGATCCTTCCATAACGGGTATTACTTTGGCGCCAAGCCGTTGCATCCAAAACACATTCGGTCGCTGGCGCTTCATATCTTCTTCACCCATGTATACAGTACATTTGAATCCAAATCGTGCGGCAACTGTAGCTGCTGCTACTCCATGTTGACCAGCGCCAGTTTCTGCTATCAGGCGCTTTTTGCCCATGCGTTTGGCCAAAAGCGCCTGTCCCAAACAATGATTAATTTTATGTGCACCGGTGTGATTTAACCCTTCATTTTTCATATATATTTTTGCTCCTCCTAAGTGTTTAGTAAGGTTTTCGGCAAAATAGAGCGGAGAAGGTCGACCCACATAGGTTTTTAAGTAATACATATATTCCTTTTCAAACGCTGGGTCATTTTTGGCTTTCATATATGCCTCCTCAAGTTCTTCAAGTGCTGGAATAAGCATTTCAGGAGCATAGCGACCCCCATAAGGGCCAAAATGTCCACTGGCATCAGCATCGTATTTTGTTTTATATTTGAAAAAATTCATATTATTTAAAAACTGAAATAAATTCATACACCTTTTGTTTATCTATCGTACCATTTGTTTCCACCCCACTTGCTACATCTACTCCATAAGGCTTTGTGGCAGTAACTATATCACCCACATTTCCTGGTGTTAATCCTCCAGCCAAAAAGAATGGAACAAGCTTTGCAAGCATTGACACCTTTTCTGGTGAAAGCACGTCTCCTTTACCCTGCACCATTCGATCGATCAAGTAGTAAGCTGCATGGTACTCCTTCATAGTTTTTGCGGTTTTTTCTACATCAAAATCTGATTTTAGGGAAAATACCTTAATGACTGGTTTAGATATGCAGCTCACAAACTTGGGCGACTCTGAACCGTGCAATTGTACATAGTCAAGATCTAATTGATGAGCAACCATATTGATATATTCATATGTTTGATGTTGAAACACACCAACAACCTGAACAGGTGAAGATAGAGATCGGACATATTGCATTATCTGTTGGGCTCGTTCCATGGAAATGCGCCGTTTTGAGCTTCTCACAAAATTGAGACCTACAAAATGAGCTCCCGCATGAATCGCGATTGTCACATCTTTTATTGATTGTATTCCACAGATTTTAATATTCATATTTAAGAGAATGTATTACCGATGCCACATCGTTTGCCTTCATAAGACTCTCCCCCACCAACACCGCTTGTGCGCCAGCTTTCCGATACTTCTGTACATCTGCGGCAGATTTCACCCCAGAAAATGCAATCACGGTGGTATCTTTTGATATTTTTTTGATGATAGTACAGGCGCGATCAATGTCTATTTCAAATGTATTAAGATCACGCGCATTTACTCCTATAACTGATGCACTTTGAACAAAGGGAAGTGTCAATTCTTCCATGGTTGCTACTTCAAAAACGGGAGTAAGAGATGATTTTGAAAGGGTCGACAGTAATTCTGGGTGAAAGTGATTGCGTATCGCTGCGATAATTAACAGTGCATCTGCACCTGCTTGTTCTGCCTCGTCGACTTGTCGTGGGTGAATAATAAAATCTTTCATGAGCATGGGTAATGTTGTGACTTTTCGAATATCTTGAAAAAGCTTTAAACTACCTCCAAAATATTTCTGATCAGTAACGACCGAAAGAGCATCGGCGCCAGCAGATTCATATTCTTTGGCTTTAGCTATAAGATCTTGACCTCCTGATAAATCACCCGCACTGGGTGACTTTCTTTTAATTTCGGCTATGACACTCATACCCTTTTTTTCATTGAGTTCTTTTTTTTTGTGTGCTACGATATCATCTAAAATACTCATATTTGTGATGAACTGATCAATAATGCAAGTTTGGCTTTCGCGGCTCCTGAGTCTATAGAAACTTTTGCCATTTCAATACCTTCTTCAAATGTAGATGCTTTCCCTGCAATATGGAGGGCTAAAGCTGCATTGAGGAGTACCGTATCACGGGGAGCGCCCATTTCTCTGTTTAGGACTGAACGAATAATAGACGCATTCTTGTATGGGTCACCACCAAGAATTTCACTGAGTGATGTATGATGGATGCCATAATCGTGGGGATTAATTTCAAGAGATGACAACTCAGAACCCTTGATGATATGAACATATGTTTTGGCAGTGGGACTAATTTCATCCATGCCATCCTCACTCGTAACAAGAGCTACATGATCATACAATAGTTTTTGAGCAACCTGGGTAAGAGTTGCGAGAATGTCTAGATTTGGTACGCCGATAACTTGTCGAGAAACGTTAGCAGGATTACAAAAAGGCCCAAGAACATTAAAGATGGTTCTCATCCCTAACTCTTTTCGGACCTTAACTACATGCTTCATGGCAGCGTGATAGACCGGAGCAAAGAGAAAGACAATGCCAGCACGATTGAGAACTTTTTGAGCCTCATGCGGTTTGAGGTGTATGTTCACTCCAAGCTCCTCAAGCACATCAGCACTACCACATTTGCTTGATATACTTCTGTTCCCATGTTTGACCACTGGCACCCCAGCACCAGCGACCACGAGCGCCACTATGGTTGAAATATTGAAGGTATTCTTCCCATCTCCACCCGTGCCGCATGTGTCAATTGATCCGGCAGATGCTTGGATGGTTTGCATATTACTTCTCAATGCATGTATAGCACCAAGAATCTCATCCGGCGTTTCTCCTTTTTGTGCCAGATTTTTGAGTGTTTCTGCCATATCGTACTGCGACATGCCTCCATTCATCATGCGCTCGATGAGGCGCTGCGTTTCTTGTTGTGTTAAATTTTTCATAATGAAATTATTTCAGTAAATAATTCTCCCTTGGAAAGGGAGTACCCCGACGTTACGTCGGGGGGGGGGGTGTATTTAATCTATAAAATCCCCCCCCC
>JAQBTX010000035.1 GCA_027624795.1 bacterium
CAGGATGACCATCAAACGCTACACTTCTGAAAGAATAAGGGTCGGACCCTTATTGACTAAAACCACCTCCCCCTCGTTTACATTACTCAACTCGGGTACTCCTCCTTGGTAAGGAGGAGAGTTTTTTGAAAGATCCTGAAATGAATTCAGGATGACATTCAACCGGTAGAATACTCTTCTTCATATGAGATAATAAACCCGTTACCCATTCCCAACTCCCAATGCTCAAAACCAACCGCACCCCAACCCACCCCATTCAAGACATCATTTTGCACCGCTGGTCACCGCGTGCCATGACAGGAAAAGCCATAGACGACGCCACTCTTATGAGTTTTTTTGAAGCTGCTCGCTGGGCACCTTCCAGCAACAACAACCAAGTAGTACGATTTACCTATGCTAAAAAGACTTCTCCTCATTGGGAAAACTATTTTGAACTTTTGCATGAAGGAAATCAAACCTGGTGTAAAGATGCTAGTGCTTTGGTGCTCATTATTTCACGAAAACTTTCTTATCATAAAGATCGACCACAATCATCTCATTCCTTTGAATCAGGAGCTGCATATGAAAACTTTGCACTTGAAGCAACAAGTCGAGGATATGTAGCTCACGCCATGGGTGGATTTGATAAACAAAAAGCTCATGTGTTATTGAAACTAACCGACGACTGGAGCGTAGACGCTATGGTTGCAATGGGAGAGTATGACGATCAAAAATCTAAAGAAATTAATGAAGAAGCATCTGACCGAAAACCACTTTCTGAATTGGTTTTTGAAGGCGCGCTTCCCGAGGATTTTAGTGTATAGTTACTAACCCCGGGGGTTAGTAAACCATCAAAATTTGGATTGTTTTGCATATTTAATACACATAACTTGAAA
The DNA here is from genome assembly GCA_027624795.1 of bacterium. Classification (GTDB taxonomy): domain Bacteria; phylum Patescibacteriota; class Microgenomatia; order UBA1406; family GWC2-37-13; genus UBA1450. The sequence goes on from JAQBTX010000035.1 coordinate 876, forward strand.
AAAGAAACATTTTATATCCCATAATTCTCAATGAAATAATCTATCCGTGTGCTATAATCTGCGAATGACTGACCAATCTACTAAAATTACACTTACATTTACGCCAGAATCGATGAGAGAACTCGAAAGGATGGCAAGCGATCAAGGCAGCACAATACCAGTGGTTATAGCAAATGCTCTTGCACTCTATAAGCTTTCAAAAAATAAAACTGTTCTTCTCAGAAGTTTCAAAGGCAATGAAATGTTTGAAATTCGTGTAAATAAATAAGCATATGGAAGATGTTGACGTGATCGATGAAAAACCAATTTCGTTTGGAGCTCCTGTTATTACACACGTTTCTGATAGTGTTGCAAAAGAAAATAATGCAGGAACCATCCTATCCGAGCCAGTTGATATATCGTTTGCATCAAGCAACATTGACGTTTTATCAAAAGCTCAAGAAGATACTCGTGCAAAAATTGCACTTACTTTTACTCACTCATTTTTGATAATCATTGCAGTCTGTCTTTTTCTACCCTTTATCCTCAAAGCCATTAGCGAAAATATTTTTCCTAGCCCCATGGATAGCGCTAAGGATTTACTCACAACAACCGCAAGTATCCTATCTGGACCATTCGGATTTATCGTAGGATTTTATTTTAAACAAACGAATAAAAATGGCTAACTATAATTTTACTGTTCCTTCACTAGGAAATAAATATATCGATTTTCGCACAGAGATAATCGGAGATTCGTACAACTGGAGCTGGATCCGCCCCATGTCTCAAGTGACTTCAATTGCAATTCATCACACGGCAGGTCCCGATAATCAAACTCCGCAACAAATTGCAGGATATCATGTGAATACTCTTGGTTGGGGTGGCGTGGGGTATCATTTCATCATCACGCCGGACGGTACTGTGTATTATGTGGGAGATTTAAACACAGCACGTGCACACGTCAAAGACCGGAATGAATCATCTATTGGGATTTGTCTCGTTGGTTCGTTTATGAACGGCAAAACACCAAAAGATGCACAAATAGCATCAGCTCACGTTGTATGCAGTAGGTTACTTTTTGAGAGCCCCGAACTACCCAATCTCAATGGCTGGGAAGACATCAGTGGCCACAAAGAGCTTGGAAACGCAACGGCATGTCCGGGCGACTCTTGGGCACAGTGGAAACAAAAACTGATTATTGGTATTCCGCAGACGCCACCTGTTGCAGATGAAGGTCAACGAATAATTGAAATAACAAAACTGTATCAAGTCATATTTGGACGCACTCCTGACCAAGAAGGACTAAATTCCTACGTCAAAAGTAGATACACTATCGATGAAATTAGAAAAATTTTGACCGAGTCAATTGAGCATCGACAAATTCTTGAACGGGCACAAACATATAAAAAATTCTTCGCACTTGCGACAGAAGCACGAGATCACCTCGCAATCGCAGTACAAAAAGTAGATGAAATATCACAAAGTGCAAGTCTGTAATGTGATATTTCTCGATCAATGATCATGTTATGGGAAGGACACCTGCTGATTTTAGTGTATAGTGTATTTATAGGTATGGAATTAATGCTTTAATATGAAAAACTACGGATTTACTCTTATTGAACTTTTAGTTGTTATTGGGATTATTTCATTATTGGCATCTATGAGTGTTGTTGGGTATGGAAGAATACGTGGTAAAGCAAATGCGAGCAAGGTGGCTACTGATTTTCAACAAATAAAACTCGGATGGGAGCTATGGAAAAACAGTAGTAATGCTATTTACCCAAGAGAGGGAGCAAGCACTAATCCAGATATTACTTGTTTTACCGAACCGTCTATAGAGCAAACAGTAGTACAGTCTTTTTTGGGAGATGTCTATCGGGACCCATGGGGAGTGCGCTATAGTTATGATAATGATGGCGATACATTTTCTGGTGCCGGAGCAATAGACCGTGGAGTGAATATAGCGCTCCATTGGTGTGCGGGTAATGGTTCACGATATATAGATATGGCTACTTTCATTGATCAAACAATAGATGGAGGGGATGGCGCATCTGCTGGAAAAGTGCGATGGAATACTAATGCTGGAGCAAATGGAGGCATCTACTATCTGATTGCAGTAAATGAAGCTTCGTAAGGATGTATAATAACTTCATGCAACTTTACGATACCCTCTCTCGAGAAAAGAAAGAGCTTCCCTCACCAGAAACATATCCCATTATCACATTCTATGCCTGCGGACCCACTGTATATGATGACACTCATATTGGTCATATGAGAAGGTACATGATGGATGATGTGTTGAAGCGATCGCTTAAATTCATGGGCTACGATGTACAACACGTGATGAATATTACCGATGTGGGACACCTTACAGGAGATGATGATAGTGGTGAAGATAAGTTGGAAAAAGGTGCCAAAAAACAGGGTAAGACCGTGTGGGACGTAGCCAAGGAATATGAAGAACAATTTTGGCTTACTATGAAAGTGCTCAACGTTCATAAAGAAGATATCACGGTTCTTCATGCCACCAAATGCATAGATGACATGATTGAAATCATAAAAAAGCTTGAAGCCAAGGGACACACGTATCAGACCGATGAAGCATTGTATTTCGATGTCACAACATTCCCAGATTATGGAAAGCTTTCTGGACAGAAATTAGAAGATAAAATTCAAGGCGCTCGTGATGATGTACGAATCGATACTCAAAAAAAACATCCTGCAGATTTCGCATTATGGTTCAAGCGAGTTGGACGATTTGCTGACCACACAATGCATTGGGAAAGTCCGTGGGGCGATGGCTTTCCCGGTTGGCATATAGAATGTTCGGCAATGAGCATGAAAGGATTACGTGCCGAAACCATAGATATTCACACCGGCGGCATCGATCATATCCCCGTTCATCATGAAAATGAAATCGCACAATCTGAAGGAGCAACAGGTAAAGAGTTTGTGAAGTATTGGGTGCATCATGCGTTCTTGCAAGTAGATGGCCAAAAGATGAGTAAATCTAAACAGAACTTTTATTCACTTAAAGATATTGAAGCAAAGGGAATAGATCCACTTGCACTCAGATATTTGTTCCTTCAAACTCATTATCGAAAGCCTATGAACTTTACCTGGGAAGCGGTACAAAGTGCTGACAATTCCCTCAAAGGCTTGAGAGCCCAGCTAGCGCATGTAAACGAATCAAGTACGGACGTTTCAAACGAATATACCAAACGCGCAAAAGAATACCTGGCAGATGATCTGAATACTGCCCAAATGGTAGCACTTCTTCACGAGGTAACAAAGTCAAATCTGGATGATCAATCAAAAACTGATACTATCATGACATTAGACAGCGTTTTGGGATTGGATCTCGATCGGGCCTTTGTAGCAGAATCAATTCCCGATATGGTAACAAAACTTGCAGAGAAACGAAAAGAAGCAAGAAAAGCAAATGACTTTACCGCATCAGATATCTTACGAGATAAAATTAATGCTAGTGGCTACGAAATAGAGGATCACACGAGTGGATATGTAATAAAAAAGAAGTGAGTCTTGACATTCTCCACGAGTCATTATATGGTGTATATACACATGCTCACAGACGACGATATCATTCGACTCACAACCGCTTTTAGTAAAATCTTTGCAACAAAGGATGATTTGAAGATTTTGGAGGAAAAGGTCGATAGAATTGAAGAAAAGATTGATACTCTTGCCAAAGAAGTCGTCGACTACACACAAGCTCATTTCGGTGCTCATCAAAAAGTACTAGGCGATCACGCCTAGTCCTTCAATATTACTCGCGCATCAACGGCAACCAAACCATCTTCATGAACAATGAGTGGATTGATATCCAAAGAAGAAATCGAGGGTTGAGCTTCCATAAGTGATCCAATTGCCATAACAATGCGATATAACTCTCTGAGTTTTAATTGAGGCATATTTCTATATCCAGAAACAAGCTTTTGAAGGAGAGAAGATTGTATCTGACTATTAAACTGCGCTTGTGAGGTGGGGTAAACGAATTGCACCGTTTGATTTATTAATTCAGCATAAACCCCACCAAGCCCTACCACCAAAACCGTGCCAAAAACAGCATCTCTTTTAGCACCCACTAAGAGCTCATGACCACTGTATTGGTGTTGAATATAACATCCAGATTTTTTACCTCCAATGTGAGTAAGTGAACTATATGCTGCTTGCAATTCTTCAAAGGTATTGATGCCGGTGAGAACCCCTTTAACTTCTGTTTTATGAGTAATCTTATCTGATGCTATCTTTGCAACTAATGGGTATCCTTCTTTGCCAACAATAGAGGTAAGGTCAGCATGAGAAGTGGCCAAATAGGTTTTGGCGGTGGGAATGCCGCACCATGAGAGAATGCGTAACGAATCAAATTGATTTAAAAAATCGTCACCCTTTGCTTTGAGCAAAAGCTCTTTCATATCAAGGTCATGAGAAAGAAGCGATATATTTTTGAGTCCTGGCGATGCATCAAAACTTGATGTATGAATAGCTTCGATAATCTTGTGAAGCGCTTTAGGAAACGATGCAATATAGCGCAGGCTAGCCATCCCTTTTTTTTCAAAAAATTCATGCGCTGGCGATACGGTTTTTCTTCCCATAAATATAGGGTAAATAGGCACCTGCGATCGAGTTGCTAATTTATATAACACTCGGGCTGTTTTCATGATCTCAGTATTTGCTTGCGGGGTAAGGAGCACAATCACTGCGCCGATATCTTTTTCTTTCATGGTAAGCTCTATGGCGCGTTCATAATCAAATGCACTTGCATCGCCCAACAGATCGATAGGGTTATGAATGGATATTTTCTTATATTCATCAAATACCTTACGTAAATTATGTGCCGTTGTTTCTGAAACCGTAACCAATGATAAATTATTTTGAATCAGCTCATCGGTTAGGAGCACTCCCATGCCTCCCGCATTTGATAAAACAAGAATATTCTTATTCTTTGGAATCTGACCAAGACTAAGTAACTTAATAAGGAGCTGAAACTGCGCAAACGAATCAGCTCGAATTGCGCCACCTTGGCGCACAACTGCATCAAAAACTGCGTCATCTCCTACCAAACTTCCCGTGTGTGAAAGCGCTGCTTTTGACCCTTCTTTGGTGCGTCCGGTTTTGAGAATCACGACGGGTTTTTGAGCTGTTGCATGCTTCAGAGCTTTTTGAAAAGCTGAACCATCTACAATATCTTCGATATACATACCTATGACATTGGTGTAAGGATCTGATGCAAGATGATTAAGTGCGTGAGATTCTGTGATGACAGTTTTATTACCAAGGCTGATAAATTGTGAGAGTCCCAGGTGTGTTTTAGACACGACATAGTCGAGCATGGCAGTTCCCAAAGCTCCTGACTGTGAGATGATACCGATATTTCCCCGTGGCGCCACACTGCCAAAAAATGTGGCGTTGATCTTTTTTTTGGTGTGTATAAAACCTATGCAATTGGGACCCAGAAGGGAAATATCGTGCTTTTTTAATTGAGCTTGGAGTTGTTTTTCAAGAGCATCTCCTTCTGCCGTATGTGTTTCTTTGAATCCAGCTGCAAATAATAAAACATTCTTACAACCTTTTGCAGCAACGTCATCCAGGTATGGAACTGCCAGTTTTGCAGGTATGGCGAGAATACACAAATCGATTCTTCCTTCTATTTCAGAAATGTCGGAATATGATTTTTTTCCGAGTATGGTATGGCCTGATGGATGCACAAAGTACAACTTTCCCTTGTAACCTTGCGCCAGCATATTTTTGGCAACTAAGTGCCCGACTTTCTGGGGATTTTCAGAAACACCGACAATAGCAATTGAAGAAGGATTAAAAAATTCCTGAAGATTCATGTATTTAGTATACAAAAGATGGAGGCGTTACACTTTCTTATATATTCGTATTACCGGGTGGTCAAATACGGTCCAAGTTTCTTCTGCCTGCTCATCAGGAAATTCTATAAGGGTTTTTCCAAAAAGCTCTATACGAGGAAATGATGAAAATGATGTTACATACTCAAATCGACCGGTATTAAGTAACTCATCGTAATATCGATTAACTAACGGATACGCTTCTTCCAACTTCTCACACCGCTGCTTTTCATAACCCCATTTTGGGTTGATTTTTGTACTTTGTAAATTTAACTTTGAACTTACTACGCATCCATGATTCGCAAATACTCTCCGCGAGGGAACAATGATGTAATCTGCCTTTTCCATGGATTCTTTCAAGTCATCTTCAAGTTCTGGCACGATATCGAGATCATAATAATTAAATGAGTCAGTCTGGTAATGGACCGACGAGCTCACATTTGGATCTACCTGTGGATTTGGGATCGGCACATCTACTACATTGGCAGTTTCAAATAATATAAAGGAGTCATTTGGTATGTTATTATAGATCCACGAAGATGCACTAAAGCGCACATCAGGATGTTGGTAGATAGTAACAAACGCAATTCCTGGTGTAATAACGGTTAAGGTTATAAAGAGGCATAGAACGTTATATTTAACCTGCTTGAGAATCTGTGCAAATGATACCGTAGCCATAAGTATAAATAACGGAAAAAAGGGTGCCAAAAACCGGGTCCATTTGGCATAGAGAAGTGCATTGGGTATAAAAAGAAGAATGATCACTATACGTAGAATATTAAACTCAGGGCGCCTCCATGAGAGGGTAAGAAACCCCCATAACCCAAGAAGCATTACGGGAATTCCCAGTGCAAACGGAAATATGTTTACCAGTTGAAACAGGCCAGGAAGTGCATATTCAAATGACCGGGTATAAAAAGCTCGGTATTCACCCGTGCCAACAGATGATTCATAATTCATGGAATGGATAAATCCTTGAAATTCGATGACGTTATAGGGTGAGGCGATAATAAAAAATACCATCATGATTACAGCAATTCGAAACAGAGAAAATAATGTGTACATGAGATTTTTTTCTTCGCTTCGAGTAAAGTGAACGATAAAGGTAAAAAACGGTATGATTGCAAGAAGGAGTGCTGATACTTTAATACCAACTGCTATACCCAAAACCACTCCAGCATATAAGATGTAGTGTCTTGAACTGAGAGTCTTTTGTATGAAGCGAATAGACAGATAGAACACTATGCCTGTTGCAAGCATGAGGATGGATTCAGTAGTGCCAAAATGAGAAAATTGAATTAAAACAGGAGAATATATGAATAATGTAGATGATAAATACCAACGAAACTGAGATGTATCAACTAATAGTCGCAGTGCTTTTATAAGAACGAATACGGTGGCTAGTGATGAAAGAGCAGATAGAATGCGAAGCGCCATGGTGGCTGGAATCAGATTGTTAGAAACCCACATGATTCCACGGGCTAGATAGAGGGGAAGCTGACCATACGCCCAAAAATGAGGATTAAGACAATCAAGATTAATTCCATCAGTGCACTGAATGGTATGGATTGCCATGACCATATTGCGCTCGTCAGGGTGCATAGGGTAAGGCATTCCCCAATCTAAACCGACAAATCTGGTGTACACGAGCAGTGCGGTAAACAAAAGCAGAATTACCAATCTGTTGAATTTTCTTTTCATAGTGATATAATTATGCCTGACTATATAGAATAGCATTACTTATTATATGATGGAATAGTAACAATATGAAAACATACGAATGTACAATAGTGGTAGACGGACAAAAACAACTTGAAGAATTCAAGACTCTGATGGGTGAATTTTCAGTTACATTATCGGGCGAAAAACCATGGGGAAAACGCTTATTTACTTACCCTATCAATAAAAAAGAATCAGGAGAATATTACACCATGAAGCTCACCATTGATCCAAGTAAGCTTGCAGCAATGCGCCAAAAATTGGATTATTCAAATATAGTAATACGCTCACTTATCATTGACGAAGAAAATTTATAATACGTGAAATGGCAAACAGATCGATCAATAAGGTAACAATTCTTGGTAATCTCACTCGGGACCCTGAACTTAAGTTCACCCCATCAGGAACGGCTGTGTGCACATTTAGTGTCGCAACCAATCGGACATGGACCACAAAAGAAGGTCAAACCAGAGAAGATGTACAATATCATCGGTTTGTAGCTTGGCAGAAATTAGCAGAACTTTGTGGTAAACTCCTTACTAAGGGAAAAAGAGTATATTGTGAAGGTCGCATAACATACCGAGAATACAAAGATAAAAACGATCAGCAACGTTTTATCACCGAAATTGTATTGGATGATTTCATTGTGTTTTATGACAATGAAACACAAGCTGGAAGCAATAGCGAAGGGAATAGCACAGATATGAGCGCTGATAAAACTAGTAAAGAGCATCCAAAAAAAGAATCGGCAAATGAACCTGACACACAAGGTAATGATGAAGATGTTAATCCGGAAGATATACCATTCTAAACCTAACTGAGTCATTGAATATAATTAATTATTAATAATAATATGAAATGTTTTTTCTGTAAATTCAACATGAGTCCAGATTATAAAGATGTAGATAATTTGGAAAAATTTCTTACACCTCGAAAAAAAATAGTAAGTAGAGAACGAAGTAATGTATGCGCAAAACATCAACGAGCACTTT
>JAQBTX010000036.1 GCA_027624795.1 bacterium
ACACCAGGGATTCCTTCTTCCCGGTCCTCTCGTACTAGGGAAGAATCTCCTCAAGAATCTAGACGCTTACACAGGATAGAGTCCGAACTGTCTCACGACGTTCTGAACCCAGCTCGCGTACCGCTTTAATGGGCGAACAGCCCAACCCTTGGAACCTACTACAGCTCCAGGATGCGATGAGCCGACATCGAGGTGCCGAACCTCGCCGTCGATATGAACTCTCGGGCGAGACCAGCCTGTTATCCCCAAGGTAGCTTTTATCCGTTAAGCCCGCCGCGCAATCACAACGCATGCGGGGATCACTTACACCTGCTTTCGCACTTGCTCGAGTAGTCACTCTCACAGTCAAGCTGGCTTATGCGTATACACATTCATTCCGATTTCCATCCGGAATAAGCCAACCTTTGTACCCCTCCGTTACTTTTTTGGAGGGACTCGTCCCAGGTAAACTGACCGCCTAACACTGTTTCCTATTAGATAAGATAAGGCGAGAGAATATAAAAGAGAGGTATTCCACTGACGACCGAAGTCTCCCTCCTATTCTCGACAGTTTATATCCTCGCACCAATGTCAAGTTTCAGTAAAGCTCTTGGGGTCTTTTTGTCCATGTGTAAGAAGGCCGCATCTTCACAGCCATTTCAATTTCGTCGGGCAGTGGTTCAAGACAGTTTTCAACTCGTTAAGCCATTCATGCAGGCCGGAACTTACCCGGCAAGGGGCTACGCTACCTTAGAACTCTCAGGGTTAGAGCTGTCGTTCACTGGAGCTTGCGTCGGGGCCTCATTCTACTAAAAGCAGAGGTCAACCCTAACGATTAACTTACCAGCACCGGACAGGCTTCAGCTCCTATACTTCCCATATTATGGTTAGCAGGAACCTATGTTTTTGATAAACAGTCGGTTGAAAATCTTTCGCTGCGTCCCGCCAAAGGCGGGAAGAGCATATTGCATAGCTTACGCTCAGATTTTTTGCAGAGTTCCTTGAACCACCATTACCCGAATGCCTAGGTCTACTCGACCTGTTCACCTGTGTCGGTTTGCGGTACGGATTCAAACAGCACTCCTTTAATAACCTTTTCCTGGAAACATAATATCGCCAGCTCCCCCGACATAAGTCGGAGTTGTATTCGTAACTCGCCCGGATCCTGAAACAAGTTCAGGACAAGCTTGTTACTTAAACCTACATATAGTAGATCTGGATAATCATATTCCGTCAGTTATAAAGTAATAACGCACTGTTAGAAGTAGCAGACTATTAACTGCTTGTACATCCCCCCCCACCATACGGCGGGACGGTTAGATCCGACTAACCCTCAGTCGATTGACGTTGCTGAGGAAACCTTGAACATTCGGCATCCCGAGTTTTCATCGGGAGAATCACTACTCATGTCAGCATTCTCACTTCTTAACGCTCCACAGCGACTTACATCACTGCTTCAACGCAGATAAGAACGCTCCCCTACCCCGTCCCGCCATAGGCGGGACAGCTCTGTCTTCGGCAATCTGTTTTAGCTCCGATCATTTTCGGCACATTGTCTCCAACCCCCGACAAGTCGGGGGACTATTCAGGTGAGCTGTTACGCTATCTTTAAAGGGTGGCTGCTTCTAAGCCAACCTCCCTGCTGTATTGGAAACAAAACGGCCTTTACCACTTAACAGATATTTTGGAGCCTTAGACGAGAGTCTGGGTTGTTTCCCTTTAGACCACACCCGATTATACGGGCGGATCTGACTCCCTTGCTAATCACCATGTATTCGGAGTTTGGTTAGAAAAAATAGCATTGCTGCCACTTTTCCCATCCAGTAGCTCTACCCCATGGTTTAATACAAGAGGCTATACCTAAATATATTTCGGGGAGAACCAGCTATCTCCGGGTTCGATTGGCATATTACCTCTAACCACAAATCATCCCAAATCATTTCACCGATAACGGGTTCGGGCCTCCATGCTGCTTTCGCGGCACTTCACCCTGTTCATGGTTAGTTCACCTGGTTTCGGGTTTTTCGATGGCTGTATAACGCCCTATTCAGACTTGCTTTCGCTCCGCCTCCCCAATAAATATTGGTTAAACAAAACAGCAACATCGAAAACTCGCTGACTCATTCTTCAATAGGCACGACAGTACTCGTGCATTACGCGAGAAAATTCGAATATCTAATATCTAAACTCTAAACATATATTAATTTTCAAATTATTACATTTGAGTTTTGAATATTGTTTCGGATTTATTATTTCGTATTTAGAATTTCCTTGTGCAATGCACAAGCTTTGTCTGTTTGTTAGCCAATGGTTTCAGGTACTATTTCATTCTCCTTCCGGAGTACTTTTCACCTTTCCCTCGCGGTACTTGTTCACTATCGGTCAGTTTGAGTGTTTAGTCTTGGATCGTGACCGACCCAGATTCCCACAGGATTTTCCGTGGCCCGTGGTACTTGGGATACTACTACCGGAAAAAACGATTTCACGTACGGGGCTTTCACCCTCTATGACTGATCTTTCCAGATCATTCTGTTATCATTTTTTCATCGGATATTGTAGTCCCGCAACCCCCCGCCAAAGGCGGGGTTTAGACTGTTCCGCTTTCGCTCGCCACTACTAACGGAATCTCTTATGATTTATATTCCTCTGGGTACTTAGATGTTTCAGTTCCCCAGGTTCCCCCCCCGACGCAAGGTCGGGGTCCTTAATATTACTATTAAGGGGATTACTCCATTCGGAAACTATCGATTTGTAATGTCTGTTGGAGGACTCATCGATAATATCGCGCTCATACACGCGTCCTTCGTCGGCTCAAACTGCCAAGGCATCCACCATTGGCGTGATTTCTCCCATCTCTCTCGGTTGTCAATCCGCCAGTTGGCGGTTGACGCTCGGATTGATGTCCTACGTCTTTTTTGAAAAAGATTTACATTTCAAAAAGACACCATAACTTCCTTTCGGAAGTTATTTGATCTCCATTTTATTGGAGATCGCTTACTCTAATTATCAATGTGCATCATTCATCATGGTCCTCAGTCATTACCTATTTGCTTTTATTTGATTTTCTAAAAGCCAACAATTAGTGTCTGATGACGTACATGGTGGACCTATGGAGACTCGAACTCCAAACCTCCACATTGCAAATGTGGCGCTCTAGCCAATTGAGCTATAGGCCCGAGGCTGCGCTTTTTCCATTGGATTATAATGATGTAGGTTGTTAGGAGAGCAGTATGTAGCTTCCAATGGTACCTTACGATCGATCAATCGCAAACATGTAACAAGTATAATATCAAGCTCCTTAGGTCATGTCAACAGTATTTATTTTTATATATTCTCTTGCATTCCACCGGTATTTTATTCTATAGTGTAGTATGGCACAGAAAAAGTATATTGTATGGTTTGAGGATGTTGATAAAGATGATATTGGTTTGGTGGGTGGTAAAGGTGCAAACCTAGGTGAAATGACCAATGCCGACCTTCCCATTCCTTATGGATTTATCATAACTTCACATGCATACTTTGCATTCATTAAACATTCAAATCTTCATGATAAAATTCGCCAAATTCTTTCCATAGTAAATTATGACAATCCAACTGAGCTTGATCAAGCCTCTGACCATATACAAGATCTCATTATGAAGTCTCCGGTGCCACCAGAGATAACTGAGCAAATAGTAGATTATTACGAACGACTGAATGCTCAGGAAAAGATCTATTTTGAAAAGAAATCCAGCGCACTTCATCACGCGTTGAGTAAAATCAAAAGTCTCTATGATGAACCGGTTGTTGCCGTACGCTCGTCTGCTACTGCCGAGGACTTGCCAGGTGCATCGTTTGCTGGGCAACAAGACACGTATCTCAATGTGCAGGGAGATAATTCACTTCTTATAAAAGTAAGAGAATGTTGGGCATCGCTTTTTACGGCGAGAGCTATATATTACCGAGAACAAAAGAATTTTGATCATTTTAAAGTCGGTCTTGCTGCGGTAGTTCAGCGTATGGTTCAATCAGAAAAATCTGGCATCGCCTTTAGTATCGATCCCGTCACGAACGATAAAAATAAGCTTGTTATCGAAGCCATCTTTGGCTTAGGTGAATATATTGTGCAAGGTAAAGTAACTCCAGATCACTATGAAGTAGATAAGAAAACACTCGTTATCATCAAAAATCAGCAAGCCTATCAAGATATTAAATTTGTTCGATCTGGTCGAGGAAACCGTGAAGTTAAGCTCAATAAAAAAGTTGGCAGTGAGCAAAAGCTTACCAATAATGAGATTCGTGAAGTTGCACTTTTAGTTAAAGATATAGAAAATCACTACTACTTTCCTCAAGATATTGAATGGGCAGTAGAGAAAGGACGTGTATTTATCGTTCAATCTCGCCCCATTACCACAACTCAAAATCAGGCTGGGAAAGGAACGGAAAACGTAACAAGCAAAAATCAACTTTTAGTAACTGGTTCACCAGCATCTCCAGGGATTGGTGTTGGTCATGTAACTATAATCCAATCACCTAAGGAAATATCAAAAATCAAAAAAGGAGATATTTTGGTAGCTGCACAAACAAATCCTGATTATGTTCCTGCCATGAAAAAGGCTGGTGCAATAGTTACAGAAAAAGGGGGACGCACATCACATGCAGCTATAGTATCGCGCGAACTGGGGATACCTGCGGTAGTTGGTGCTGAAAATGCTATGAAACTTCTCAAAGAAGACTCAGTCATATCGGTCAATGGTACAACGGGCGAGGTATATAAGGGTAGTATCATATCCAGAGCTCAAATAGAAGCGCAAAAACCCAAAGCAACCGATCACATAAAGACAATTACCAAAGTATACGTCAATCTCGCAGAAGCTGAAATTGCAGAACAAACGTCAAAGCTTGATGTCGATGGCATTGGACTCCTTCGCGCTGAATTTATGATTGCTGAAATTGGTACGCACCCGAGAGAATTCATAAAACAAAACAAAGAGAAAATTTTTGTAAATAAGCTTACCGCTAACCTTGAGAAATTTGCTAAAGCCTTTCCCAACAAACCAATTGTATATAGGGCAACCGACTTTAAAACAAATGAATATCGAAATTTGAAAGGTGGAGCGCTGTATGAACCGAAAGAAGAAAATCCGCTCATCGGATACCGGGGTGCATCTCGATATATAGCCGATCCTAAGGTTTTTACTATGGAACTTGATGCAATACAAAACATTTGGGAAAAAGGATACAAAAATATGCATCTCATGATTCCCTTTGTACGTGTTCCTTGGGAAATGGTGAGAATTCGAGAGATAATTCGAAATCATGGACTGTTAAATTACCATGGTTTTAAACTATGGATGATGGTGGAAGTACCTGCGGCAGCCATAATGCTTGAAGAATTTATAGATTTAGGAATTGATGGCGTATCTATAGGAACCAATGACCTTACCATGATGTTATTGGGAGTAGATAGAGATAGTGCAGAAGTATCTCATATTTACGATGAACGCCATCCAGCTGTTATATCTATGCTTGAGCACATAGTAGAAACCTGTGTAGCAAATAACATAACGTGTTCTATCTGCGGTCAGGCTGCATCTGATTACCCAGAAATAGTCGAAACACTTGTCCGAAAAGGATTAACTTCAGTATCAGTATCACCCGATGCAATTACCCGCACTCGTGTATTGATACATGATATTGAAAAAAGAATATATAAGTCCTAAGAGTTCACGTTCTTTTACAGAGCTATATTAGAATTTGTCATTACGAGGAGTCCGCCAGCTGGCGGATGACGAAGTAATCTCAAAAAAATGAGATTGCCACGCTTCGCTCGCAATGACAGGCACTTACATTCGTGCCAAGATTTGTAAACTCTTACATACACCCTAACTACCCTCCTCACCGGCGGGCGGGCTAGCTTCTAACTACTAAATACTATATACTTACCTCATGATTGGAAAGATTAAAGGCATTCTAGATGAAGTAGAAGGTTCGATAGGACTCATAGAAACAGCATCAGGGTTATATTACCGAGTATTTCTCACCAACGCTACATTGAGTCGTTACTCCCCTGCTTCAGAAATTACCATCTATACGTATCATCATATACGAGAAGACACGCAGCTCTTATTTGGATTTGAAACTAAAAGAGAATACACTTTGTTTGTACTTTTAATTGGAGTAAACGGCGTGGGACCAAAATCGGCATTTCTTATAATCTCATCATCCACGGTGGATGAGCTCATTCAAGCAGTAAAAGAAAACGATTATTCCTACTTTACTCGTATAAAGGGTTTGGGTAAAAAAACAGCCCTCAAAATATTATTGGATCTTTCGACGAAATTTAACTCCGAATTTATATTTGAGCCAGAAAAACCCATGTCCGAGAGCGACAAAACTGTTATAGCGGCATTGGTATCACTTGGATTTGCTAAAAAAGAAGCCACTGATGCGCTTCATGTTTTAGAATCAACACTTTCTACTGAAGAAAAAATCAAAGAAGCAATTGGACATATTACAAAACAATAACGTTATGGCAGATTCAACCGATTTACAATCATTACGCCCACCAACACTTAAAGAGTATATTGGCCAAGAAAAAGTAATAAAAACTCTCAAGCTTTTTTTAGATGCTGTTAACAATCGGGGCGTTGCAGCTGAACATATTTTATTTTATGGACCTCCTGGCATAGGTAAAACTACTTTATCGCACATTATAGCCAAAGAACTCAATGGGAACCTGCGTATCACCTCGGGAGCTGCTATAACCAGAACTGGTGACTTAGCCGCAATTCTAACTAACCTTAAAGATAATGATGTACTTTTTATCGATGAAATTCACCGGTTGCCCAAGCCAGTTGAAGAAATGTTGTATCCTGTAATTGAAGACTACGCACTCGACATCATAATCGGGAAAGGGCCATCTGCTCGCACTGTGCGGCTTCCCGTTCCAAAGATTACCATTGTTGGTGCCACAACCAAACTTGCCCTTCTCTCTGCCCCACTTCGGGATAGGTTTGGTCTTCTTTTGAGGCTTGATTATTATCAAGATATTGAAATGCAAACCATCATTATGAGATCTGCACGTATTATGTCGGTAAACATCACTAAAGAAGCTGCGATGCAGATTGCTAAACGCGCCCGTCGTACTCCTCGACTGGCCAACAGAATTCTCAAGCGTGCAAGAGATATGATTGAAGTAGGTAACTATAACGAGATAAATGAAGCGGTACTCTCAGAACTCTTTGCTTTGCTTGAAATCGATGATGCTGGGCTCACTGATATGGATAAACAATATTTGCGCATTATTGCCGAGCAATTTCAAAATGTACCAGTGGGAATAGATACCATAGCGTCAGCTCTTTCTGAGGACAGACGTACTATCGAAGAATTTATTGAACCGTATCTCCTCCAAAAAGGATTTATTAAAAAAACCCCCCGAGGAAGAGTGGTTACTCCAAAAGGGTGTAAACACCTAAAGATCAAGTTTATAGATGCGGATGACCAACAGAGGCTAATTTGATATAATCAGGAATGAGCCGGGGTGGCGGAATGGCAGACGCGCAACACTTAAAATGTTGTGAGCTTACGCTTGTGTGGGTTCGACTCCCACCCTCGGCACAGCCGACTTAGCTCAGTGGTAGAGCAATGCTTTTGTAAAGCATGGGTCGTCGGTTCAAGTCCGACAGTCGGCTCCAGACCTCGTAGCTCAATTGGACAGAGCAATTCCCTTCTAAGGAGTAGGTTGTGGGTTCGATTCCCGCCGAGGTCACATGAATTATTTTCAACCAGTAGCACTTGCAGTTGTGCAAAAGGGCAATAGATATCTTTTTACTCTTCGTAAAGACACACACGCAGATTTTAATAATAAATGGCAGCTTCCTGGTGGCGGGGTGGAATTTGGTGAAAAACCAGAAGAGGCAGTGGTACGTGAAGCCCGTGAAGAGCTTGGAATTGAAATAGCCATAAAACACCTTATTCCACTCATAGATACCCGAGTTCGCAATAAATGGCAAGGCATATTTATATCATATGTATGCGAGATGAAAAATGAATCCGATCGAATAGTGCTCAATGAAGAAGCTACCGAGTGGAGGTGGTTTACTATAGAAGAATTAAAGAATGTAGATGTACTTTCTGGATGTATGGAGATAATTGAAGCTGCTCAGTAAAATATTTTGTATGTGCACCATCTGGGACGATGTTCGAACCTATCTGACCTCCACAATTGATCCGAAAGAGAAGTCTGCACTCATTGTTGCTAGTTCTCATTTCAAACGAAAAGAGGAACGGCAATGTGCTGGTTTGAGTTTGTAAATTAAACTAACGTTTCGGCACTAATGCGAAGTGCAAGGTGGTAAAATTTGGAGCGGAGCGACTTACCACTGTAGCATTTGGGAGAAGCTTCCATCTGAAGCTGAACCGCATAGGGCCTGTTAGGCGATGTATTTATAAGTTTCTTTTGTGTATTTGTCGAGTATTCTTTTTTGAAGTATTTTCCCCATAGTCATTATTGGAGAGAATAAATAACCAACAAACCCTAAGCTTTTCGATTCCAACAAAGTAGCATCGATTATCTTTAGTTTCTGCTCCTGATCTACAATAATATTACCAAAATAGTTACCAAAAGCACCATCTATACCTATTAAATCGATTTGGTTTATTCCATCCTTTCTCATTCTCTGAAGATTTCTCTTAATTTTTATAAACTGATTACATATATTCAAATTATTTAGATGTTTAGTAGAAAATTTCTCCCCCATAATATATTCTTGAATTTCAATATGTTGCCTTGAATCATCAACGTACGAAACATCTACAATAAAGTCGCCTCCACGAGCTAAATTCTTACCGACTTTATTTTGATTAACAGTAATCATTATTATCTTCAAAAAGAAACTTATAAATATTTCAGATAACGTTTCAGAATATACGAT
>JAQBTX010000037.1 GCA_027624795.1 bacterium
TGGGTATAGTTACAGAATTGGTGCTATTACTCACTCAGCCTTAAAAAATTTACTGGTCGGTCATTTTGTTTCTGTTTGGGGATATGACGATACCGAAGGAGTGTTTTACATTTATGATTCTACAGTTCCAAAAGAGTATTACAGTAAAAATATTCCCATAGGAAATATAAAAAGACCCTATAAAGATTTCTTAAGAGATTGGAATGGATCAATATACTGCAAGTTTTTCGGTCCATACCCATATTATCAGATTGAGGAGAATTAAAATAAAAATGTTACATCATGTAAAAGCTTTAGAACAGAGATCAAATAAAGAGAGGGTCCATTATGTAAAAGAACTATTAACAAAAAGAGGCATTCAATATGAGTGTCAACCTTTCAGACTTAGATTATTGAAAGGGGAAAATATCATTGTAACTGATTTTTGTAAATCAAACTCTAAAAATCAGCTTCTTATAACTGCTCATACTAACAAATCTTTCTCTTCACCTGGAGCAAACGATAATGCGAGTGGTGTTTCAGTGCTTTTGAAAATAGCAGAAAGATTGAAAAACGATAAATTGTTTGATAATACCAGTATAAAGATTATTTTTTTTGATCATGAAGATGGGCTGGCATTTGTAGATGGTTCTACCTATTATGCAAAAAACACAGATCTTTCTTTAGTAAATTTTGTGTTTAATTTAGATATGGTAGGTATGGGGAATTCTATAGCGATAAGTCCAGAAATACAAACAAATGGTAATAGCTATACTTCTCAACTTCTAAAGATTCTGTCTCATAGAAAGCTGGAGCACTATACTTACAACTTGCCACCGGTTTTTGTGGAAGATCATATTCCTTTTATGAAGCGAGGAGTTCCTTCAGTGTCACTTAATCTTTTTCCAAAAAAAGACATGGAGTACTTGAAAAAAATTGTAACTTCTTCAGCACTTGCAATGGCGAAGGATTACCTTTCTTTAAGATTTAATCAAACCTCATATCCTATGATAACCATGAGACACAGACATAGTGATACAGATATAAGTGAATTTATTTCAGAAGATAGTTTAGAATTATGTGAAAGTATCGTTATGGATTTGATCCACTATCATATAAAAACACTTAGTAATAAAGGAGATGTAATATTATGACTTTTAATAACATATTTTCCAAAGATGGCACAAAGATACTCATGGCAACAGTGCTGGTTTCACAACCTCGGGGTTAGGAATCATTGTATGTTCTTCACAGGTAAAAGCACTTTACTTTAAAGACTTCTGGTTCTCTGGTGAACTGAGATAGTTCTGTTTTAGATAAAACCTTGTGCGTTTTTATTTTTGGCAATCTCAGTCGTGGAAGCTTCGCCAAGCATAGAGAAGATTAATTCTAGGTCGTTCATGTGATCTCTGAGGTTTTCTCTTTTGAGATTTTTAAACTTTTTATATTGACTTGGAGTCATACCAAACGTGGCTTGAGATATTTCAGCAGTTAGAATGGCATATTCTTTATCTCCTCCTACCTCTCTGTTTTTCCATTCATTTGTCAGCTGTTCTCTCACTTGGATACCTCTCATTCTTTTTTCTATCCAGTCATCAGAGTATCCCTTTGCTTTGTACAAAGCTCTGGTTCTTTTGGTTGCCAGTTCTGGGTCTTCTATTTCCTGCACTCTTTCATAGCCCACCTTTGCGAGCCATCTTTTGAATGGTTCAGCTTTAGGAGAGGGGATTGATTGAATAAGTCTGAAAATCCCCTCCGTATTCCAACAGTAAGCTTTCTGTTTACCCCCCGTAGTTTCAATATCTAACATAAGGGGTGGTACAAATTGTACCTCCCCTTTGTCGGTTAGTTTAGCGAGTTCTTTATCTCTGGTTTTAAGTTTCTTAAAATATTGAGCTGGATCTACTGAATCTGTCAGTGAGACAATAACATCATTGATAACAAACCACCATTCATTATTGTGAATTGTTTTACGAACATGCTTACCTTTGAAAATTGCTATTTTAGTTGCTTTTGACATGAAATTATTTTAGCAGATTTTACATGGATAATTACATACATTGAAGTAGATTACTATTAGTGAACGGGATATGATAACTCCCACCTCGGAGGTGAGTAACATTATTTATTTTCAATAAGTTTTAACTCTTTTGCACCCTTTTTGGTTATTACTTTTTTACCTGTTTTTGACTCAATCTCGCGTCTTGCATTTCCTGCAATAGTCCCACCTGCTTTTGCAACTTTTCTATTTTCAGGAAAAGTTTTAGGTTTCTTTTTTTGGGAGATTTCAGTTGTGGCTGTTTCTGCTAACATATTGAGAACCAGTTCAAGATTTGTCATGTTATCTCTCAAATTCTCTTTCTTCAAACCTTTGAGGTTTTTGTATTGTTTGGTGGTAAGTCCAGCCCAAGCCTCTGTAATTTCATTAGTCAAAATAGCAAATTCCAATCCTTCTTTAACTCCTCGTTTTTCCCATTCATCAGTCAGCGTTTTACGAATCTCAATGCTTTTTAAACGTTGATTGATCCATTCCTGACTGTAACCCTTTTGTAGATACGTCTTGAGTGCTCTATTGATAGCAAGTTCTGGATCAGCAGTTTCTTCCAGTCGTTCATACCCTACACGAGCTAACCAAAGTTTGAAAGGTTCGGCATTTGGAGAGGGAATACTTTGAATTATACGCAACATCACTTCTGTATCAGCTACATCAGTTAAATAAAATTTACCGTCAGAGGCTTGCATTTTCAGTTGTCCGATTTTTTCGGACAACTCGCTTCCTTCTAGAATCAACTTTCTTTTTAAATCATCCCAATATTTCCTTGGTCGAGAAGATTGAGTTAGTACAGTAATCACGTCTATTACAGAAAAATACCACTTTTCCACTGTATCATTCCAATGACGACGGATTCCCTTACCTTCAAAAATTGCTATTTTAGTTGCTTTTGTCATGATATTATCTTAGCAGATTTACATAGATAATTACATACATTTTTACTATTATCAAAATGTTTCGCAAACCTGGTGGTTACGAATCATAACTCATTTTTCAAAATATCTACAGCACGTTTTGGATTATTGTATAAAAAAGTATGTCCACCCGTTACTTCAAAGAATTTTGAATGAGGAATTTTTTCTGCAAGTTTTTTTGCACCATCAATTGCAGTCATAAATGTATCTTTATTTCCCCAAATCAGAATTACTGGCATCGATAGAGAAGTGTAGTTAATTGTTACTGGTGATTGAATATTAGTACTTGCCATATGAATCCACTTGCCCGCATTTTTTCTAGAAATATTACTCCACGGTACGCCGAGGTATCCACTTATTGCAAATTTCTTCAAAAATGTAGGTGCTAATTGAGAAGTTAGAATCCATTTATAGATCGGTTGCCAACCAAAGCGTAATTTGAAATACCAGTTATGTATTCTTGGACTATAGATAGAATCAATAAGCACTAAGTTTGTAATGGTGTTCGGGTAGGTCCCAGCATATTCCGTTGCTATTCCTCCTCCGAATGACTGTCCCATAAGGATGAAGTTATTGACATCAAGTTTTGAAAGTAATGTGTGTAGATTATCTACAAAGTCAGTCATTGTCCACACCTTGTTTGGTGGGTCAGATCGAATGAGCCCCGGGTGTTCTGGAGCGATTACATAATAATATTTTGCAAGCTCGCGTATAACATTTTCTTGTCCGAGGTAACCTCCCGCACGAGCACCCCAACCATGGAGAAATACGACAGTTTTATTTTTAGGGTCACCAGAACGCATGTATGATACGCTCCTTCCGTCAATGGTGATTGTGTTGTGATGTATGGCAAACATAATATTTTCTGAGCGGGATACGGGAATTGAACCCGCTTCTCATCCTTGCCCAACAAAAGAAGGTAAACTTTTAATTACTTGGAGCGGGTGAGGGGAATCGAACCCCCGTCTCGACCTTGGGAAGGTCGCATTCTGCCATTAGACCACACCCGCATCATTCATTAATCTTCTTTTCAAATACCCTCTTCCAAATCCTGTTTTAAGTTGTAATTCACTTTTTCGCGCGTCTGTTTTGCTTCGACACGCTTCGTAATATATAAGCCCTATACTATTATAGCTCTTTGTAGTTTAAGATTCTAATGAAAGATTAGATTGAGGAGAAGTGGATCCCCGCCTTCGCGAGGATGACCCTCCTTCGCCAAGGCTTCGGAAGGGCACGGCAGCTTATCTTGGTATCACCAGTTCCATGCCAACCTCTATCACATCCGGACTTACCAGATTATTTGCTTTCATTATGGGGGCGTAAGCTTCAGGGTCACCATACACTTGTGCTGATATGGTGCGAAGCGTGTCACCTAATTTCACGATATATTTATTTTGTACGTAGGTTACCTTTTCAGTTTGTATAGCAGATATCTGACCATTTTCAGCTACTTCTCCTACGATTTGTAACGAAGTTTCTTTTTTCTCAAGAGCTGCGGGAGGCGATATAAAGTTTACCGCATTGTTGACTTGAACTTGTTTGATCGTATTTATTTTGAAACTTGAAAGAAAAGGACTTATATCAACTCCAACATAGAAAGATAATACCACGATAATGATTATAAGCGCGGTAAAGCCCGTGAGTACATAGGTGAGGTTCTTTTCAATAAGTTCCGAAGTCATTGATTTGTAGTCTTGCATCGGGATATTGTAGCAAAAAAGACTGTTAAAATCAATTAATATCCTTTTGTGATGTGATACAATTAACGAATATTATTATTTTATTAACCTATGAATCCAACAGTCATTACCATTGGAATAGCACTGGCAATTGGCCTTTTCCTTGCAGGAACTTATAACAGTCTGATCGTATTAAAAACTCGTATTGAAGAAGCATTATCTGGTATAGATGTGCAACTCAAGCGAAGAGCTGACCTTATTCCCAATTTATTAGAAACAGTAAAGGGTTATGCTAAGCATGAAAAACAAGTTTTTACAGATGTAACCAAGGCACGAACTGCTATGATGAATGCACATACCGTTGGTGAAAAAGCCGAAGCAGAAAACATGCTTTCTGGCGCTCTAAAGTCATTATTTGCGGTAGCCGAAGCGTACCCAGAGCTGAAAGCAAATACCAGTTTCCAAGATTTACAACGACAGTTAGAAGATACTGAAGATAAAGTAGCGTATTCCCGACAATTTTATAACTCCAATGTTTTGAGCTTTAATGCTAAAGTCCAGATGTTTCCAACCAACCTTATAGCAAGTATGTTTGGATTCAAGTCATTTGAATTCTTTGGAGCAAATGAAGAAGATAAAAAGAGTGTGAAGGTGGCATTTTGAAAAAATACGTTAGACTCAAATCATGAACGTATATCAACAAATAGCTCAGAATAGACTGAAGACTTACCTTATTTTTATAGTGTTTTTCTTCTTGTTTACAGGCTTTTTTGCCATTGTGGGGGCATCATACGATAATCCTATCGGGTATGCCGGCATGGGCTTTATCATCGCAGTTGTTACTTCGGTGTGGAGTTACTACAATTCAGATAAGGTAGTTCTCACCACCACAAGAGCACGACCTGCCCAGAAAGAGGAATTCTTCGATCTGTATACCGTTACCGAAAACTTAAGTATTGCAGCTGGAATTCCTGTGCCCAAGGTATATGTTATAGACGATCCATCACCCAATGCATTTGCAACGGGGCGAGATCCAAAGCACGCCGTAGTGTGTGCGACCACCGGACTCCTCCAAATCTTAGATCGGGCAGAACTGGAAGGAGTTATAGCGCATGAACTATCTCACATACGAAATTACGATATTCTCGTTTCTACCATAACTGCAGTACTGGTGGGAACTATCGCCTTAGCTGCAGACTGGATCATGCGAAGCATGTGGTGGGGTGGAGGTAGTCGAGATAGAAACAAAAGTCCTATTCTATTTATAATCATGATTATTGCACTAATACTTACTCCCATTGTGGCAACTATAATCCAGCTTGCTGTATCTCGTCAGCGCGAATATTTGGCAGATGCAAGTGGCGCCCTTTTGTCTCGCCACCCAGATGGCTTAGCCAATGCTCTTGAAAAGATCAATGCATATCCTCGTGGTGTTGCAACAGCTTCTAACTCTACCGCTCACTTATTTTTTGTAAATCCTTTTCGAAAAGGCCAAATGGCAAATTGGATGACGAGTTTATTTAGTACCCATCCACCTGCTGCCAAAAGAATTGAAATATTGAGAAAGATGTGAGATGAGTCTATACTATAACTATGAGACTAGTCTTTACATTACTCGCTGCCAAATTCACAGACTCCATAATTCGAATATTATCTTTGGGATCCGGTTCTACCTGGCCCGGTCACCTCGCACTCGCGCTGTACCCCAATATTCTCAAAAAAATTACTCAAGATTCTGATGCAAAGATCATTCTTATAGCAGGAACCAACGGCAAAACAACCACTTCACTTATCATTAAATCCATTCTAGAAAAATCTGGTTTGAATGTTTTTCATAATGAGGAAGGCGCTAATTTACTAAACGGTATCACTACAGCTTTTATCCGGAGAACATCGCTTACAGGAAGTATTAGTGGTGACGTTGCGGTGCTTGAAGTCGATGAAAATTCACTTCCTCACGTTCTTAATGAACTTATTCCGCATGGTATTATCTTTCTCAATTTGTTTCGAGATCAACTTGACAGGTATGGTGAAGTAGACATTGTTGCTCACAAATGGCGGGCAGTCTTATCCCTCCTAACCAAAGATACTACCGTGGTGGTTAACGCGGATGATCCGCAACTTGCTCACATATCACGTTCTACTAAAGCTCCCATAATCCCATTTACCATTGACCCATCATATTTCAGCAAAAAAGAACAATCCCACGATGTAGATTCTACTTACTGTCCAGAATGTGGCACCAAGCTTTCTTACCAATCATATACGTATTCACACTTAGGAGACTACGCATGCAGTAAATGTTCGTTTACTCGCGCAGAATCTATGCAGGACTATTCTCATTTTCTGTCAGACTCGCATCTCAAAGGAATTTATAACGCCTACAACATAAGTGCCGCTGTAACGTTGGTCAAATCGGTTTTTACCAGTATTGATACCGACATCATATCTGCGCTCAAAGCCATGAAGCCGGCATTTGGGCGCCAGGAAGTGATCGATTATAAAGGGCGGAAGGTTCTCATGCTTCTTTCAAAAAACCCGGTAGGATTTAACCAATCTATAGCAGTTGGAAACGATATGCTTAAAGACAAAAAAAATCGTGTCTTAGTATGCTTGAATGATCGCATTCCCGATGGTCGAGACATTTCCTGGATCTGGGATGTTGAATTTGAGCAGTTATACAAAGAAGGCCGAGATATATATGTTTCTGGGGATCGTGCTACCAGTATGGGTGTACGACTTCAGTATTGCACCGAAACAGGAAATATGGAAAATATCCATGTCTATCAAGATCTTGCTGAAGCGGTTGAAGCATCTGTCAAAGATACAAGCACAGGAAACACGTTGGTGGTGATGGCGACCTACTCCGCTATGTTGGAAGTAAGAAAGATATTAGTTGGGAGGAAATTGCTATGATAAAAATTGGCTGGTTGTACCCAGACCTCATGAGCACCTATGGAGATAGGGGTAATATAATCTGTTTGCAGAAGAGATTGCAGTGGCGTGGCAAACAATCTGAAATTATTCCCATAGATGTTCACACTTCTGAAAATCAACTCAAATCAGTAGACATAATTATCGGTGGAGGTTCACAAGATATAGCCCAAGAAATTGTGATGCGAGATTTGCGGGGAACAAAAGGGAAGATAATAAAGTCCCTTATCGAAAAAGGATTGCCGGCACTCTTTGTATGTGGCGCTCCACAAATTATGGGAAATTATTATGAACCAGCATGGGGAAAGCGAATAGAGGGTTTAGGTATATTTGACATGGTAACTAAGAATCCTGGCAAAGATGCAGAGCGGTGCATCGGCAATGTGACTGCTGAGGTTCTGTGGGACAATGTAGGTGCGCCCGATCATGAACCTACCATTATCACAGGCTTTGAAAATCATGGTGGTCGCACATACCTAGGAAACGGCGCAAAACCATTTGCAAAAATCATCAAAGGAAATGGAAACAATAGCGAGGATGGAACAGAAGGAGTGGTATATAAAAACGCTATCGGCTGCTACTTCCATGGACCGTTGTTGCCAAGAAATCCTATTGTTGCAGACTATCTGTTGAGTTTGGTAGTTGGGAAAGAGTTTTCAAATAATTGAAATCGCTCACATTTACGCTATACTATCTTCATGCCTAAAACCAAAGATCTTACCCGTGAAGAGGTACTTCATATTGCCAAGCTGGCAAACTTGTCTATTTCAGATGAGAGTGTTGAAATGTATCGAAAACAGCTTTCAGAAACAATTTCATATGTGGAAAATCTCGATGAACTAGATATTTCAAATGTAGAACCAACTTCACATTCCACCAACTTAAAAAATGTATTTTTCAAAGATGGCACCAAAAACGAACGGCTATTTAGTAAAGATGAAGCCACTCAAAATGCAAAAAATATCAAAAAAGGTCAGTTTGTGGTGAAACGACTTATGTAGAATTTTAAACATCCCCCACCCTGCGGGCACCCCCTTCCTGAAGGGGGAATTAATACAG
>JAQBTX010000038.1 GCA_027624795.1 bacterium
TTATTTTGAATGTAGGACTCCTTCTTTACAAGAAACGATTTTTAAGTAAGTGAAGTTTTGTTCGAAGTGGTGCGTATTTCATACCAAACTTAAAATGTGCGGATTTTTGATATCGTTCATGTAATTTCGATCCCGATCCATCAGTAGATTGAGCATTCTTGTGCCAGATAACAATATCTGGATTGAAAATAAGAGGAATGTTTTTTCTTTTTGCTCTTTCACAGTAATCAGCATCTTCATAGTAAAGAAAGTATGACTCATCCCAAAAACCAATAGTATCAATCACCTTTTTATCAAAACACATAAAGCAACCAGTTATAAAGTCAGTTTGTACTATCTTGTCATATGTTCCCGTATCCACCTCATCTACTCCTTTATGTTGGGTATTGGAGTGATTCCAATCTACATTGCCACCAGCATACCAAAGTACATTCCCTCGATCTTCTGTTTTATATCTATCATGGTATTCGTAATTAGGGGCATAGTATATTTTTCCGCCAATTAGAGACCGGGGATTTTTTTCAAACGTTGTTCGAATCGATTTAATGAAATCTTTTTCAAAATATATATCATTGTTCATCACACAAAACTCCGTATATCCATCTTTTATTGCTTGTTTTAGTCCAACATTCACCCCATGAGCATATCCTTTATTTTCAGTAGATATAACAGTATGTGGGATGCCAGTGACATCAATCGTTTGTTTTTTAGAAGAAGCATCTGCGATATAGAGGTGATATGAAAAGTCGGATTGCTTTTTGAGACTGACATATAAATCCTCAAGGACTTCATAATTATTGTATATCACGGTAATGAGAGCTATAGTTTTCATGGTTGTTCAAATAACGTATATTGTAACTCTTTCCATTTTACATCACTTATCTCTTGTAGTTTTATATTGAGAATATATAACTTAGAAGGTTCGCCAAGATGATAGATCTGCGTGTACTGAGTAACGAGCGCATTCCTCATGAGCAAATCTAGTTCCAAACTAAGATCAAGCCCTGTATCAACAAAAAATTCAGGAGGATTATAAGTGATTACTTCTGTTATTTCAGAATTATATTCTGGAATCGGATAAATCCATGGATAATATTCTAATAGTCTCGTTGCAGTATTTATGTCCGCCACCCAATAAATAAGAGGGTCATTTGGTACCACCATTAGCCGATCATTATCATCTTTTAATATGTTGATTGCACGACCATATTTTTCGGATTCAGAGTATTGGATATAAAATTCATTTGCTCTATCTTTTGGCACAAAAAAATGCGTAAAAGTTACCACAATGAATATAAACAATGCTATGTATCCAATAGTCTTTCCACGAGTAATGTTTTGAATTATTTTGTCTTTAGCTTGAAGAAATTGACTCACAACCAAGGATTCACTTATAAGGATTATGCCCAACCATGGAAGTAAATGAAAACTTGCAAATGATCGATCATTTACACGAAAGAAATTAGATCCAATTAATATTCCTAATAATAGTAACCACTGAAGCATGTTTTTTTTCGATAAAATAAATACCCACTAGTTAAAAATTGGATTACCAGTATTGCTGACACTACCTTCATGCCTGTAAAAGGTGGAGTAAGCGCAAAAAAAGGAAACGTTAAAACAAACCATATCGAAGGTCGAAACCGCTCTGCCGCAGGTAGAAAGAACTGCACATTGTAGGTAAATGTTTCTTGTAGTATATCGAGAGGAGAAACGAAAAGAAATAAGACCCCAATTAGTAATAGCAACGGAACCCCTAAATATAAAAAGGTATTTTTTTTGTCTTTTGATTTCCACCAAATAATGAGGTTCATTGGTATTAGTAAGACCCATAGGGGAAGGAGTGAAAATCCCGCCATGAATGAAGATATAGATGTTAATATGAGCTTCCACCGAGAGATTTGTTTTTCAAAGAATAATGATTGAATGAAAATGGAAGTAATGAAAACGAGAGGATATGTTGCAAGTGTCTCTCCAAGAAGTTTGTGTCCAGCATAGGGAAATTTAATAATTTCAAAAAACAATATAAATAAGAGAGAAATGGGTCCAAATGCCAAGATATACAATAAATCCCATGCTGCACCGTATCCAAATATCGCAAGTCGTTGTTTGGAAATGTATAAAAATAAATTACTTGGTTGTGTCGTATGTTCAACTAAAGAACTCATGTAATAATTAAGAGGAAGGTGGTTAAATTGAAGATCTTTGTACAATACTTTTCCTTTCAATACATACGATCCTCCAACCATATGGGCTACTTCATCTCCAAACCTATCTGATTGGGAGTTGTTGTAGGATATGTATCCAATAAATAACAAATATATAGTTACAAGTACTGTTAATATCCATTTAATATAGGTAGATTTCTTCATATGCGTGTTATTATAAGTATAGTATAACTATCAATCTCAGATATCAAAGCAATGCTTTCATCACTTATTTCTTATCTTAAAAAACACCGACTCCTACTTATTATCTCCATAATATATCTTCTTATCCGTCTTGTATTGCTTGATCATGCCTTTTTACTCAGAGGCGAACGAGATATTGCATTTACTGGTTATTCGCTTGCTCATACAGGGAGAGATTTGTATGGAAACATACTTCCTATTGAGTTTTTTGGAATAGATATGCCCACGCCGTTTCTTTCGTTTTATTACAGTGCACTATGGTGGATTTTAATACCAATTAAAAGTGTTTTTACCTCACGTCTTCCGTATGTTCTAGCGACAACTTCATATATTTTTTTGGTATACGAACTTACTAAAACAATTACAAAAAATAATAAACTTGCAATAACTACCAGTATTATTTTTGCCTTTAGTCCTGGGATATATCATCTTAGTCGTCTTGCTTTGGAAGTAAATATTGGTATGCCAGTCTTACTTACAGGGATATTGCTATTTCTAAAAAAGAAGCGGATTTGGGCATATTCTTTATTTGTCTTGTCATTTTTTTCTTATAATGGATTCCGACCACTTATATTACCTTTGTTGCTTTTTCTTGAATTGTATCCATGGATGAATGGGTCTTCGTTTAAATCATTTCTTAAAATGAGCGTGATTTCTACGGTTTTCTTTTTCGCACTTTTTGGATCAAGTATCTTAATTGATGGCAAAATGATGTATTCTCGTTCATCCGATATAATTTTTATGAGTTATGAAGAAATAGTTCCCAAAGTCATTTATCTTCGCAACACCTCAATCGCTCCGGAAAATCTTAAAGTCGTACTACATAATAAAATAACCGAAACTATTCACTATATGGTGGATGTATTTGTACAAGGTCAGGATTTTCAGTATCTCTTTTTTCAGGGTGACAAGGCCGCTATATATGCAACTACTTTTACTGGTCAATTTTTCCTCATACTGTTACCGCTCTATTATGCAGGCTTTCTTTTTTTTGGTAGGAATTTACAGAAAAAATATCTGTATATGTTAGGATTTATACCTGTAGCGTTTGTGCCATCGCTTATCAATATAGATTACATAAGTTTAACTATTCGATCGATCTTATCTACAGTTGGGTATGCATATATAATTGCATGCGGGTTTGTATTTATTCTGCCTGTCCTGGAACGTGCGCAAAAACTAATAAAAGTAAGTGTTATCGGTTTGTTTATTATCTTCCTAGGAATTGAACTGGTCTATTTTTCATACAATTATGTTTATAGAAGACCAATCACTATGTTTGAGATGTTTTTTCAAAGCGAGAAAGATATTGGAGAATATTTACTTAATTCTGATCAAAAATATATCATTTATGATGATAGTCCACGTAATATTGTGACAACATATTACTTTCTTAAAGATAAGCCAAACATGAGAGAATTTCAGCAATTAAATAATTTGGGTCATGAGTTTTCTTTTGATGGTCATACCATAATGAAATGTCCATCTTCAGATGATGAAATTATATTGAATGCAAGTATGATTGTTGCAGATTCGTGTTTGAGTGAAGATAAATATAAGAAGTGGGAAGGTAATGCAGATTTTCAAATCATTCCCTTTAAAGATTTTTCCTTTCGTAAAGCATTTTTTATATATGATCAAGTTCCTGACGAAGTTGTTATGCCCATGCAATGATACTTGAAATTAAAAGGTATGTGTCAGAGCATCCAATTATATTATTCATTATCGGTGCAGCATGGCTTGTTAACGTTAGTTTAATATTTCCTCTTAAAGCACAGTTGGGGCATGATACATTTTGGCATCTTTCACTTATTAGTGTAGCTTTCGATACTTTCCCGCCTCAAGTGCCTATATTTTCAGGATCAGAACTTACGGGATACAATTACTTACTTGATCTGATTATCTATTTAATTACTCGAGTCGGTTTTTCTCCAATGCTTGGTTATCTTGTTGTATTGCCCTTTATATACCTCTTAACTACTACGCTACTTGGATTGGGATTTGCAATCCGGTACAACAAATCCATACAGTTTGTTGGTTCATTCATGTTCTTGTTATTTTTTGCATCCCCCTTTTCATACATTATGTCGTTTATCCATCGTGGTTCATTTTTCTTTGGATTTCAATATCCCACAACTATGCAATCAGTGACTGCACTAACAAACCTAGCCCATGCGCTTACAGTTCCCTTATTGTTGGCCGTTCTTATCATACTCTTTGAAAGAGTCATAACTTGGCGTCGAGCTTTACTACTTGGATTATTAGTATCTGTTGCATTTGGATTGAAGTTCTATGGGGGTGTAGTTATAGGATTTCTAGTACTTTTATTCATGTTAAGCAAGCTCATTCAAGAAAAGAACATCAGGCAATTTATTACATACAGCTTTATTATTGGTATACCTTCATTATTAACAATATTTTTTTTCTACGATCCATTATCATCATCTCAAAGTGGGTCAATATTTATTTTGAGCCCTTTGTCTACAGTACATCCCCTCATTGAAGATCCAGATTCATTTTATTTACCAACATTAGTGTTGGCTCGATATTCACTAGTAGATGCGGGAGGATTTTCTCTACGCCTTCTGGCGATAGAGCTATTTACCATTACCCTCTATGTCATTTACAATGCTGGAACACGAATTATTGGCTTTATATCGCTTTTTAGAAAGATAATAACTAAACATATCACCACATTTGATTTCATAGTTCTGATTGCTATGTGTGGATCTGGAGCACTATCAATACTTCTTATTCAAAAAGGTGGGGATTGGTGGAATACTGTTCAGTTCTTTGCATATAGCCTATTGTTCTTAAACATATATGCAGCAGATTCATTAGTATCGCTTTTAAATAGAAAGAACATTATTACATCAGGAATTTTTTGTGTAATCATTATTCTTACAGCTCCTTTAAGTATTGAAATGGTTATGAGATCGATCCAAGCAATGGATAAGCAGAATGGTATTTCTGTGGCCGAACAAGAAGCTCTAGCGTTTCTAAAAGAACAAGATGAGGGAGTTGTATTTACTATACCAATACAATATAAATCAGCATACGTGTCTGCGCTATCTGAAAAACCCGCCTATTACGCAGATGAGAATGTACTTACCAATATAGGAGTTGATTATGAAGAGCGCAAAAAAGAAATTTCTAATCTTGAAAAAATAGATTATGCAAAATTAAATGCAACTTATATTTATTACCTTACTGTTAGGCCTCAAGGAGAAACATACAATGTTGATACCATAAGAAACGAATTGCTTAATAACAGCTACAAAGTAATATTTTCAAATGAAGAGGTTATAATATATAAGAGGTAACCAACCAACTTTTTCCTTCAATTAAGTCTGCATCATGTTTAGGATCGTAAAACACATTTGCTTGCCTCATTTCTTCCTGACCACGAACAAATGCTATGAATATCCGACCATCTTGAATGGTACAGATGAGGTCTCGGTCAGTAATCAATAACACCTCAATACATTGTTCGGAATATGTTAGGCTAAGTTTTAAATCTGAAGTGAGAAATTCATTACTTTCCCATGTGTCTGATTTAAATTTCAGAAATGGATTGGGTTCATGCACCTTCTTATCAAGTGTGATATATCCGGGAGCATAAAATTCTCTCGTTTTCCAAAAATGCTGGAGATTAATCGCTTCGTTTCTAACAGAGTCTGAAATTAACAAATCAAGCAAATTTGAAGCAGTATTTAACTTGCTATGAGGGAAAAGCACCATGGCAAGACAAATGAGTAGTCCACCACTTAGGAGAATGATATTTTTATTGAGCATACCGTATAATAATTGCATGGGTTTCATATTGAAAGAAAGAGCTTCGATTGTAATACTATTCATTATATCAGCGATCTTTGTTTTTGATCTTTTCATACATAATGGGAGGCCATCAACCTTCGACGGCCCCACACACTTGGCTAATATATCACAGGTCTACGTGGGCTTAAGTAACGGAGAATTCCCGGTAAGATGGGGAGGAGAGTTTGCGCGGTATGGGTGGCCTGCACCACAATTTGCTCAGCAAATAACATCATACCTAGGGGCACTTATTACCTTTATTACCAATGATATTGTCATGTCATACAATCTTGTAGTATTTATTGCAGCCTTTTTTTCTTCACTTTTGATGTACATCTTTTTAAGATTTTATGTTCATCAAATGCCTGCTTTGGTTGGCACAATAGTATTTCATTTTGCCCCATATCGCATAATGAATGTATATATTCGCGGTGCTTTACCAGAATTTTTTGCCAGTATATTTATTATAACCATTCTCATAGCTCTCTATTTGATAATTAAAAAGGAAAAGGTCGTAGGGTATTATCTTCTCGCATTATCAATAGCTGGACTCATATTGACACACTTATTCATGCTTGTTGTAGCAAGTATCTTATTTATTTTTTATGGATTATATCTCTTAAATGAAAATCGAAACCATTTGTTTTTCAAATGTATAGCGTTGGGATTATCGATCGGATTGGGAATCGGGCTTACTGCATATTATATATTGCCTTTATTTATGGAAGTAAAATATCTCTATTATGGTGGTGCAGGAGGCCATTTCGTACAAGGACACTTCCTAACGTGGCAAAATTATCTAACTGAACAGTGGTATTATTTCTTTCAAGGTGATATAGATGTTCGTGGACATGTGCATCAATCTGGAATTGTGGAATCTCTCATACTTATCTTTTCTTTGATATATCTTACATTGCAGTATGTTAATAAAAAATCAGTAAATACATTTTTACTCATAGTTACTATTGTTGGAGCGATTTATATCTTTTTTACTACTTCATTGAGTTCAATGTTTTATCAAACGCCACTTGGAAGCATACAACATCCATGGCGTATGTTAACGGGATTTATAATTATCCCTCCACTAACCTTAGCTCTTTTATTCGATAAACTACCTAAAAAATATGTACTAGCAAGCTTTGTCATTATTCTTATTGCACTTGGCATATTACGGTTTCCACAATTATACGGAAAAAATTACCTCTTAGAAAATCAAACTAATTATTACAACACTTTTGATAATCTTCATGGAACTATTATGAATACCATTTGGATGGGTGAAGTGCGTGATTATCCATTTCAAGATACGAAGATTGAGATATTTGAAGGAGATGGTACTATATTGGATTTGAATATACTAAATTCATCACGATCTTATAAGATTAATTCCAAATCAAATGCGAAAGTAGTAGATTATACATTTTACTTCCCAGGATGGAAAACATATATCGATAGTAAGGAAACGCAAATACAATTCCAAGATCCGCAGTATCGAGGGGTTATTACTTATGAAATTCCGCCAGGTCAACATCATATAACATCAATATTTACTAATACGAAACCTCGCATACTTGGAAATATACTATCAATGATGAGTATTCTTGCTTTTGCCATATTGGTAATAATCTACCCAAAGATTCAACAGAAGTTCCAGTTTCCACTAAAATGAAACGAACTGATTGGATTGTTATTCTGGTATTCATTCTCATATTCATAACTGTCAGATCAATCTACTACGGGAATATGTTTAAATTTGTCTATGATCAAGTAGCTTCTTCAACGGTAGTTTTGGAATTATGGCAGAACAAAGATATATCACTCATCGGCCCACCGATGTCTCTTACTATTAGTAGTAGACAGGTTTTTTTTGGCGGAGTTAGCTACTACTTACAAATGGCATTTCTTCTTATCGGTAGGTGGGACCCATTTTGGTCAACTTACGCATTTATGATCTTTTCTTCCATT
>JAQBTX010000002.1 GCA_027624795.1 bacterium
GGTGTTATGGTTGATGCGGTGTAACCTGTTCCGTTTCCGATGAGTAATGCTCCATTTGATGGATTGGTGGTGCCTATTCCTGTTCCTCCTCTTGCAAGTGACAGTTGACCTGTCCAGCCCAGAGTCCAGCTTCTGTCTGATGTTAAGTCTTGTGCTGCTCCCGAATTGGTAATGGTAACATTGGTATCAGATGTCAAAGTCGAACTTCTATCTGCTCTTACTGCATGTGCTGTTGTGCTAGCTTGGGTGCCTAAACTTAATACTCCGCCTACATACCCTGTGCCAGCAACATTTAGATTATAAGAGCCTGGATTCGTCGTCCCGATTCCTACATTTCCATTTGCTCCGACATAGAGAGAAGGTATGACATTTGCTGCAGTTCCTCCTATTCCTACATTGTTGCTTGAATCTATGTTAAATGAGATTCCTGTTGTTGCATTATCTACGAGCGTGCCATTTTCTATTCCTGTTCCGGCTGCATTCCAACGTGAAAGATAGTTATCAGTTCCTGTTCCTGTTACTAGTCCTGCACTTGCATATGATGTCCAGCTGAGTGTTCCACTTCCATTGTTTTGAAGAAGACTGTTTGCTGCTCCTTGTGATGATGGGAATGATGTGGTGACGTTATTTAACTTGACGATGTTACCTGTTGAATCTACCTGAAACTGAGATGATGCTCCGACGGAGAGCATTGAAGCTGGGTTCGTGGTGCCTATTCCTACATTTCCTGCAAATGAGTTGTTTCCGCTTCCTGTTTGAGTAAGAAGTCCTGAGGATAGAGTTAGGTTTCCAGATGTTACCGTTAGTGCATTACTTGCGGTGAGGAGTCCTCCAAAGGTTCCTGTTGTTGTGAAGTTTGATGCTCCTACGACATTTAACTGGTAGCTTGGATTGGTAGCTCCTATGCCAAGTCCTGCAAAAAGAGGAATTGCTCCGGTGTGTATGTCTTGTGGAGTTGAAAGGGTGATGCTTCCCGATCCATTGGTCACATTTACCTGATTGGTGGTACCTGTTAAGTTTGCAACTGTATAACCTGTTCCGTTTCCGATGAGTAATGCTCCATTTGATGGATTGGTGGTGCCTATTCCTGTTCCTCCATTTCCTACTGGTAAGGTCCCTGTTACGTCTGTTGTTAAGTCTATCTGGTTTAAGGTTATCTGTTGTCCACTTAATGTTAGGTAATCATAACTTCCTGCTAGGGTTACTGCTGTGTGACTGGTACTTTCTAGTATTGTTATGTCAGCATCCAAATCGTTTAGTACTCCTTGAACCGTTGAACTATTGCTGTTCGCAAATTCGTCATATGTTCCGATTAAGTAGGCTCCACTTGTTGTTTCATTTGGACCTGTTGAGCCGATACCAATTGAGCCTATTGTTAATCCTGCGAATGTTGGGGAATCACTTGTTCCAAGCCCCAAAGATGTTCGAACAGTTGCTCCACTTTCGGTGGTCCATCCACTTCCGGTTCCTACAATAAAGGTGGAGTCTGCTGCTGTTAATCCTGCTATTGTTGTTAGGTCTGCATCATATGCTTGTACGTTTGTTCCGATGACTAGTCCTAGTGTTGTTCGTGCAGTAGCCGCATCTGCGTCATCTATAAGGGTTCTTGCAAAGGAGGTAAGATCAGTAACTGCAGCAGTACCAGATCCAGTAAAGTAAGGAATCTTATCTGCAGCTGAGGTGAGTCCTGCTATGGCTGCAAGTTCTGCATCATATGCTTGGACACTTACTCCTATGTCTCCACTTGCGAGTATGCTTTCGTTTCCTATGTATAACGTGGTTGATCCTGCTCCGTTACTGGAGTCATCAATAAGGGAGTTTGAACTATCTGTTCCTATGTGAATACCAGCACTCGTAAGAATGTCTCCTACTACATGAAGGGTGTCTGTGGGGTTGGTGGTCCCGATGCCGACACGAGAGCTGGCTGTATCTAGACTCAATAGATTGGTTGCAAATGACAGAGCATTTTGTGTACTACTTTTTAAACTCACGTTCGTAGATTGTGTAGAAAGATCAAGGGTAGATGCATTGATGTCTATACTTCCCGAACTGGGGGCAAAGGTCATCGTACCATTGCCATCAACGATGAGTTGACCCGCGTTCACATTGAGGTCGGCGGTTCCGGTGTTTATGACAATATTTTGATTGGCAGCAGAAGTAGTCATAGTCAAAATTCCTCCGGCCGTGAATGTTTGAGCACCAGTCGTGTCTACCGTCACACTGGCGCCATCTATATCTACAGCGTCAACCGACGTGATCAGCACGTCGCCTCCCGTGCCGGTCGTTGATATGGTGAGGTCTTCTGAATCAGATGCGGAGCTTACCGTGAGTGTTGCTCCTTCATCACCGGTGAGGGTGAGTACGTCGCCAACAGCGGTTATGGATGCCGACCCGTTGGTGGTGGTGAAGGAATAGGTGCCCGTCCCCTCCACGGTCGCGCTATAATTTCCGCCGGATGTCACGGTCGTGGTTCCTTCTGTATCTATCACTAAATTTGAATTTGCATCAAGGGTAAGCACCCCGTCGGCTTCAAGTTCTGCTGTAGATGAGAAGTCGCCCAAGAAGGTAGAGCCGATTATACTCGTGGCCACGCCCGCATGGCCAAGGTCAATGCTTGTGGCGTTAGTTTGTCCAATTTTGAGCGCTCCGGCCCCGGTAGTATCAAGTCCGTATCCGCCTTGTACCGCAATATTCCCCGTGGTTGCGATAGTTAAATTCCCTCCCGCAAAGCTCGCTGACCCATCGCTATTGATCCATCCGGCGGTGCCGGTATTGGTATTGAGGGTGATGGTGCCGTTGCCAAACGTGGCGGTGCCCGCAGACAACACGTCGCCATCTTCATCGACGGAAAACACAGAAGTAACCAAGCTGGCACCTCCATAGATATTGATGGCCTTGCCAGTGGTTATGTCGTCATCATCTACTTTGATCACAAGCGCATCACCCGATGTGAGCGCGTCGGCATTTATCACAAAGCCCGATCCGCTGGTTATAGATGTGGTGTTGAGAGTTGCGGCAGTATCTGCAGCGTCAAGCGTGGTGTCTACCACAAATATATCTGCCGTATCTCCATTTTTTCGAATAAGGAATGCTTCGGCGTTTGTGGCGTCGATTATGTTTGAGCCATCAAATATGGTGATGGTGCCATCATCTCCGACCGTGATATTTCCGTTATCGGCAATGCCTATACGCTCCGTGCCATCGGTAAGGCTGAATGTGCCACCCGTTGCATCGTAGGTGATAGTCACTCCGTCTGCTGAGGTCAGAAGCAGATCGCCGGACGTAATAGTTGACACGGTTAGATTGCCGGACGTGGCAGACACATTTGAGGCACCGGTGCCATCGATGCTAAAACCAGCAGACGTAAGAATATCAAGTGTTGCACTGTCAATATCTATTAAACCTCCTGCATTGACGATATTGATGTCATTGGTTCCATCTCCATTTAAGGTTAATGCGCCGCTATCGGATGTGATGGTCACTGCCGTGCCCCCGATCGCAAAGGTGCTATCTGAATCAAGAACCACCGCGCCGGTGGCATCGATGGTATACGCACCAGAATTCATGGTAATTCCGCCGGTATTTGATATGGTGAAAAGGCCGGCGCCTGGGCCAGTAATGCTATCTGCCGTGCCAATGAATGCCAAGTCGCCCGTTGCGTTAAAACTCGCATAGTTGCTTATCTGACCATCACCAAAAGAAGAGGTGCCATTGATCGTGAGCTTCGAGTTGGGGTTGGTGGTTCCAATACCCACATTGCCGGTTGCTCCAATAAACAGTCTTTCTGTTCCGGCTGTAAAGAACCTTAATTGGTCGTTATCTGCACCGGCGCTGTTTTCTGCAATGATGTAGGTGTCTTGATCTACATCAATTAGGCCTCCCAGAGAGCCCCAAGATGCAGTGGCATACCCTTCAAACTGAGAAGTAGAAGAGTTATAACGAATGGTGCCTGTGGTCGGCGTGGTTGGTCGTTGCGCGGTAGTTCCTGCTGGTATCACGAGCCCTCCGGTATCATCTATGGTCAGTACTCCTCCTGGAGTTATAGTGGTGAGCCCGGTTATCTTTGTGACGGTTGTCAATGCAGATTTCAGATTGAATTTTGTTCCAGAAAGTTCAAGATCATTTCCTGCAGTATAGGTGGTGTCAGTATCAGCGGGACTCGTAGATGAGATGGTTATCTCTGAACCAGTTACCGACAAGCTCGTTGTGCCACCAGCTTTGAAGGTGAGTATATCTCCTACTGAATCAGCCACGATTTCTGTTGTACCAACTTTGATGGTAGAGAACGTTTGAACCGCACTCGATATGGTTGGCGTCTGACCTCCGGTGATTATGATGCCTTCTCCTGCAGTAACACTATAAATCACGTTTGCGGCGGTTATACGTCCCTCAGCTAAGTTCAAATTCTGTCCAGGAGCTTCTATGTCATCTTCAAATATAGAAAGGCCGCGCACATTTAAGGTAGCGATTTCTACGTTTCTATTAAACTGCCATGGTACATTCGTAGCTATGAGGCTAGCCAATCTCTTAGATTCTGCTGCAAGGACATCGGTAGCTGGTTTCACATATTTTTGAGCTATGGGACTTTTGTTAAATGCAGAATTAACCTGAGCTTTCAGATGATTGTGCATACCCATACTTACTGCCCCATAGGCAATTAAGGCTGCGCTGACTAGTATAAAAGCAATATATCCAAATCTGAAATGACCTACCAACGAATCAATTTCAGATCGGTTGTGCTTTATAGCTTCGGCAGTATAAATCACTTGATTACGCCCCCGTTCCATTTTTTGTTGCGCCTGAAGGTTCTTATGTCTTATTGCATCGGCCAATTCGCTTCCATTATATTTTCTGTATCCAGATTCTGTGCGAATTGAAGAAATAACCCCTTCTTCTTCCCATCGGCGCACGGTAGAAGGCGAAACCCCTACTTTGTCTGCAAATTGTTTCGGCGATAAGGTAAATTTGTTCGTTTGAATGCTCATGAAAGTTTGGTATGTCCTTTCATTAAAGCACATACAAAGATCATTTGTCCAGTGGATTAAGGCTCCAAATAAGGGAGATGGGGATAATATCTTTCTATATATCCTATATTGTTCATATTATATGATCTTTATAAAGACTTTTGTGAAAGGGTTTTTAATGTATTTGCTACTTTTTATGCAAATAAATTTAGGATTTTATGCATGGTGCATTAATTGTTGTCATGAGCCTCTGTAGAGCTCCAAGAAAATCTTTTTTTTGTCAGTTTTTTAATAAAATCTATGAAGAACTTACTATATCCTTTTGGTACAGTCTGAAGAGAAACAGAAAAATGACGAAAAATTGATCTTTTATTTTTTACTACCTCATGTCATCCTCGCGGACGCGGGGATCCACCATAGAATATGGATTCCCGATCAGGTCGGGAATGACAAAGTATGTCGACAAGAGAGCGTCGGGGTATCTCCTTGTCATTCTGACCCCGAGCACTCGGGGGAAGAATCCATACCCTTCGTATTAACGATACATGGATCCTTCCCCCGCTAAGCGGGGTCAGGATGACAGTATTCCTCAGTATGACAATCACGACGCAGTTCCTCCCGTGGTGAAATACACCCTTTATAAGCGAGAACTATCTAACTTGTTATAGAGCCTCACTAAAGTACATACTAACGTTTTTTTCCTTCATTCTATTACTATAGTATGTATTATAGGACTAGTAACTTTCTTATACCGTAATGATGATATATGCCACCACCACTCCTATCACCACCAGGATCACGGTAAGAACAGAGTTTACTATAATACCGGTCATGATAGTGGTGCGCGCCAATGGATTTCTTCCCAGTGCTTCTATTCCCCGAAGGGCAATTCTCCCAAACATATAAAATCCACCAAATACAAATACGAGTAAGATGATGGTAGAGAGCGAATATTTGACAAATGAAGATGTATTACTCAGTCCCTGAGGGCCAAACTTCAGCAGATCATTTGCCGTCCGTACAAATTGTTCAATAGGTCCCAAACTCGGGAGCGCGCGTACATCAATCCGCACTAAAATGGTGCCAACTTCTTCGGGGTCATCAGGCGCATAATCTTCCAATGCAGTGCCTATAATCACTCCGCCTGACTTTGCTTTCATGCCTATGCCAGGGGTACTTGAAGAGGTAATAAAATCTCCTTTTGCTATTTCTCCAGACGATGTATTGACCAATACCAAAAGCTCTCCACTGGTTGCTATTATATGTTGCTCTCTATCTGATTCATCTGGGATTTGCACGACGATATCAGAGGTATCTACTATAACCCCGAGCACATTTGCGTCATAGGCCACATCACTTAATCGGAATATATCGACCTGGCGAACTACTATCATGCCAGGACGTATGCTTGAGGGGTCTTCTGCCTGTATATACGCGGTCTCAGCCGCAGAAAAAGGCAGATATGCGTGTATTTGTTGAGGTGAGACAAGAGAACTTATTACGATGATGCATGTGGCTATTAAAAGTGACATATCTCTCATTAAACCATATACTAAATAGACTGTCTACTGAGAAACCGCGTACTTAACGCGCTGCATTATGGCTTCAACTTTGCTCCTGGAGATGCCTGCTCCTCATCTAGCTCAATCTTATCATCTAACCGTGCGGGAGGAGGTTTTGGTAAATTTAATTCCTGCTCTGATTGCTGTTCTTGAAGCTGCTCTTGCTGTTCTTGAAGCTGCTGCTGTAATACAATCTGTTGCTCTTCAAATGCTTCTTTAAAGGTTTTAAGATCTGCCTGTGCTTGCTTAAAGTCTGCTTCTTGAGTAGCGGGATCAAGCAAGCTTACCACGATCTGCATTTGGTCAAACGCTGGGCTATACAGTTCTTTTTTATAATACGTCCACGCTAAGTTATAGCGTGCGTTTGGCCAATCTGACTTCAGAGATACTGCCTGTTCAAATAACTGTTGCGCACTATCATAGTTTTCAAATAGGTAGAACACTCCTCCCAAATCTTGACGCAATATGGGATTTCTTGGGTCCAGGGCAATTGCTTGCTGATATGTTGACACTGTCCACGTTGGTGCATTTTCAGCTACATTG
This sequence comes from bacterium, assembly GCA_027624795.1. Classification (GTDB taxonomy): domain Bacteria; phylum Patescibacteriota; class Microgenomatia; order UBA1406; family GWC2-37-13; genus UBA1450. The sequence goes on from JAQBTX010000002.1 coordinate 7,070, forward strand.
ATAATTTGTCGATATATTCCTGCCAATACTTCCCAGTTAGCTACTTTATTTGGATTGAGATTTGCTGCAATCTTTGCTTGATCAATGGAGGCTTGGATAGCTTGTGAGATCGTTTGTCTATCTTGATCAGTGAGATCTTCAGCAGGTATAGAAGCAATATTGTTGGCCAAAATCAGATTCGTTTGAGCAAATTCTCTATGAAAATCTTCACTACTATTGTTAAATTGCAGAGCTTTTACTTGATTGTCATAGAGCTGTTGCAAGCTGTTTGAACTTATTGCATCTAACGATTTTTTAAAATAGAACTCACTCATAAAGTTTCTTCCCATAAAGTAGAACGAGCCACCGTACATCAAAGAAAATATCACAATAATGCCTATATATATAGGAACTAACTGTGAAGAAGAAAAGTCAATAATATATTCATCATGATGCTTTTTGCCTCGCAAATCAGATGCCATGAGTGCAATACTTACAAAGAACAAGAAAAACGAGATGATTGAAGGAGGTAATAGAATAAGTATTAATACAGACACGATAAAATATCCGGCATGTTCTAGTTTTACGTTCTTTAACTGACGCATAAATATGCCAATAAGAAGCATATATCCAGTCAATCCAAGTACGCCAAGTTCAGTAAGAATATGCAATAGTGCCGAACGTGAAGTATTAAATGTATTGATCTGCCATAATTCAGAATTATTGTAACTTGCGGTGCGAACTTGCGTAAACATTGAAGCAAAGTTGTCTACCCCTACTCCAAATATGCCTGTCATAGGATTTTTCAAAACTTCCACTGCAGCATGCCACGAAATCATAAGTGGTGGTAATATGATCTGTGCTCCTTCATTCATGATTTGCTGTGCAATCGTAAATATATAGAAAATAAGTGAAATGAGAGTAAAGGTAATAATTGAACCAAGAAGTATCATCACAACCTTAGGATCACTGTCATGACTATGGCGGGTATTGTGGGTTCTCCACATGTATAAGCTTGAACCGACAAGTATAAACATGAGAAACGCTACGAAGTGTATCGATGAACCAACAGTATTAAAGGTGGTACCAGAAAGGAATGACCAATAACTTGGTAAAGTCACACTTTGAAATGGATCTACCATTATGATGAGTCCAAATACTGCAACGAGTAATCCAGATACCGATATTACTAGAGCAGGTGGTGTTGATACTTTTTCAAACACATGTGAGGCAAAAAAGTACATAATGATCATTGCCACAATCATGACTAATCCATATTGAGGATTGTAAAGTGCTTGAAATTTGTTGGGAGACATTAACACTACAGAGAGCGTATATGCAAGAATGATAAGAATCAGAGATTGTGTTGCAGGATTATGAACCCATCGAAACTTTTTAGATACAATAAAGCCACCAACTGAAGCTCCCAATAATACAAGCATAGCAAACACGATAAAGTAAAATTTGCTATAAACCAAAAAGTCTCTCGTAATAGGAAAGAAGATGAGCGGAAGAAGAAAAATAACTCCATACATGAACATTTTCTGAAGTGACTGAAAAAGCTTTGCCGGCGATTGAAATTGATCTTGTAAATTATCCATATCTAAAGATTCTAAGGATTAATATCTTTCTTGTCAACCTCATTTTATACAGTTTCTAATCTATCTTGTCACATCAAGCAATATACGTATTTTTCCACATGCTGTGTCACGTTGCTCGTCGTCTTCGCTTATATAATACATATGAGGACAGACATCTTGAATTGATGTATTTTTATCAAAATCCTCAAGTGCAATTCCAATCGTATCAAATTCAGCCGATAATTCTTTTGCTCCATAACCAGGGATGAAACTTGCAGAAATGACATCTCCTTTTTTTATTGATCCGTTTTCTGTAGAAACAAGCACCGTGACTTGACCCATGAGTCCGACAAGAATAGATGATTCACGTTCGTGATCATTTGAGTTCCCTACAAATCCCGGCGTGTCGGTAGTCACCCCAACAAGTCGATCCTCTCTCGTTGCCGGAACAATACCGTCCGTATTTATTCCAACGATCATATGCGTGATAAACAAATCTCGATGCTCTGTTTCAAAATATTCTGCAAAATCTGCTCCTTTCGTTTCATACACCACCCCACCATTCCCCAAACGTATTCTCCCCACATTAACTCCTGGGTCATCCCTACTTGCCTCAGCATTAAAATTTACGAACGTTGCATTTATTCCATCTTTGAGTGCACCAACAGACAAATCAACTACAGATGAAGAGCGTACATCTTCTGGTGACAGATTAACTACGGACATAATTGATTCATAGGGCTCAATGCCTAAAACAGAGAATTTATGTTGTGGCTCCAAGATCCCTAACCCTACTTTCCCACTGGTAAAGAGTGTGTTTGCACCTATTGCAGGTTGAATCATTATATCTCCTCCTTGTTCAAGAGTAGTTTTTATTAATAATTTCTGACCTTCAAAAGTAAATAATCCGTTCGTACTCAATAGTTTAGGATTGCTCTCAGTAAGCTCTAATATATTAGACGCATTGATAAATGGTATACTTCCAGCAACTGAACCTAATGATAGATTTTGTAGCATTGATGCATTTTCACCGGACTTTCCCGTAGAAACATGCGTTCTGGGCACAATCTCAGCTTCATCTCCTATTTGTACTCCCAGAAATAAAACGTCATGAGTATCAATAATGTCTTGAGAAATTGGACTCATACCACAATCTGATCCAAGTACAATGGTAAAAGACCCATCAACTTCTGGAGTTAAACCTTGCTCACCAATACATTCCCCACTATATACTGGTTGCCCCCCCTCTTCTTTTGGATACAAACGGAATAGTACATCACGCTTATCAGTAATGGGTATACCATCTATATCCTTAAGCACTCCATTAAAGGGTAATAATATGGGTGGTGATTTTTCACTGGTAATAGTATTTGAATTAAACGCATCCGAAAGACTAAAATAGAAGGAAATGAAAGAAATAATTAAGGCAAGGATTGAAATCCCAACAACAAAATTGCGATTAGATGATTGACTGATATTTGATGACTTCAATACATTTGACACCTTACTTTGTAACATATTACGAGCTAAATGGTAATCAGATAAGCTTATTGAGTTATTTACCTTATGCCAGTCAAGCCAGTTAAATACTGATTTTAACTTCAGAGATTGTTTTGTCGTATCTAATTCATGAATAATCTCATCTATGTACTTATTTAAAGTAGATTGAGAGAAAAAAGTTTTTTTCATATAGGTAATTGTAACAACGATCGAAAGAAAACAATATAGGTATCATTAAATATGATCATGTCATTCTGAGTAGGAGTGAAAACGACGACCGAAGAATCCATGTTCCGACAATACATGGATCCTTCTCCCGACGAATGTCGGGGTCAGGATGACAGTATTCTGAGGTTATTTGTGGCTTCATACAGCCATAAGACATATATTTTGCGATCGGATATATTTATAAATATGCCAAAAGTAGAATACAATAATATAAAATCAAAATGGAACTATATAAAGTACATAATATATCAAATAATTACGTGTGTGAATTAATTATTTCAAGCTTTACATAGCCTTACTAAAGTATTTCATACGTAGGCAATATTTAGAATATTTTTGATCGATGAGCTAATAATTTATCAATTAATTATCTAATAGCACTTGAAAATAATTAATTAAATCTTGTAATATATATGAATTAATTTGACTTATATTACCGCATTTAATTGTTGGGCTTTGTGTCAAACAATAATTAATTATTTGAAATATGTCATACTGTTAAGAAATTCAATATAGTATTTCTGTAGACTACTATGGGTTCTAAAGGGTATTTTTATTTCCATTTGATTGCTTTACTTCATATTAAACGTTCGCAATCATATCACAATACTGCTAGGGTACTGCTCTCTATTTTGATGATTAGCTTGCTAATATAACCCCCAAATAATCGTTTATATATTAGCATTCAACTATCACTCTTGCTAAAATTATGTATTTCTCATTGTTTTTATCTTATTTCAAAAGCCTAAATATATTTACAATTGACAGACGTTCAATTCTCTGATAATTTATACACTATGGGAATTAAAGATAGACGAACGAAACTATTATTGTCACTTCTCTTTATGTCATCTAGCATGTATAGCGCGGTGGTATTTAATGATGATATCTGTAGAATATTTGATCTTACTCTTAATCGAAAGACTATCTCTACTTTAGATTCGCTCCAAAAAGATGGTTTTATTGTGGCAAAATCTGATGGTTCTACAGATTCTATCTCGTATATGCTTACTGATGCTGGTTTAGATGAAGTAGCGCTCAATTTTCCATTCTTTCGCTTTATAAATAATGTATGGGATGGTAAGTGGCGCATATTATCTTACGAGATTCCTGAAAAAAAGAGAGAGCTTCGTGATCGTCTCAGAAGAGATGTATCAAGTTGGGGTCTTGGGCCTTGGCATCGATCCTTTTGGCTTACACCACACCCTATTATCCCCTGGCTTAAAAAGAGGATATCTGATAAAGAAATTGAAATATATGTCCAGGCATTTGAATCTGACCATACCTTTGGAAACAAAGAAATATTAATAGAGAAAGTATGGCAAAAATCTCTAATTGAAAAGAAATATCGTGCTTTATTTAAATCTTGGCATTCCACATTATCTACCAATCAGGATAAAATAGATAAATTACAGCTCGTGGTAAAAGATTACGTATCAATCTTAAAAGATGATCCTGGGCTACCAAAAGAGCTCTTAGGTGACTCATGGATAGGATTTGAAGCACTCAACCTCTTCCGAGAGATTCGCAATATACTTCTTACTGAGCCTACTCCTGTACAAGCTTGAATTTCCGAACATCGCCCAACTTCATAGGAATAAATGATGCGAGATCTTCCCGTGAATCTTTGATGACTAATTCTTGAATTATGGATTCGAGTTCTGGGCCTACTATAAAGGAATATTTAGTGTTTTTAACCGTTCGTATAAATTCAAATGGGTCAGTGATCTCTTTTGAGTATAACGCATAAGTGATGCCCTGATTGCTTATTATTGTCCGTTCGTTGTTGTTTGATAGTTCAACTTCCTCAATCGTATATCTTTTTTTAAGTTGTGATAATACGGTGTCGTTTTCTTTAATTGCATAGAACACATCCACTGTTCGATCATAGAACATCATCCCTCGCCCCATGCACGTAATAGTGTCTTTGGCCGAGGAAGATGGGATTACTATTTCATACGTTCGACTTGTTTTAATGATATACGTTATCCCAGAAGCTTCATTGCACGCAATGATATGAGGAGAAAAAGATACATAATTAAATACTACAGACGTGATTAAAATTAAAATACCACATCCTATCACTATGACAAGAAGTTTTGAAGAAATAATATGGTGTTCCATACCTAGAAACTACTGTAAAAATCCAAGAGGACTTACGAGTGTGCCGCCTGATCGTATCTCAAAGTGTAAATGGGTTCCCGTTGATTGACCAGTAGATCCCATTAGTCCAATACGCTGACCTTTAGATACAGCTTGACCGGCTGCTACATCTATAGAAGATAAATGGGCATACAACGATTGATACCCATTCCCATGATCTACTATTATGTGACATCCATATCCCCAACCCAGACATCCAGCGTATGTAACGGTCCCCGTATCTGAGGCAATGATCGCTGGCGCTGAACTATTAGCTATATCAAGTGCCATATGCCACCAAGATGGGTAGGAAGTAATTGTTCCAGAAGCAGGCCATATGAAGCTTGATGTTCCTTGCAATCCTGCTTGTGCCTGAGCAAAATACTGTTGGCCGGTTTGTGTTGTAGGCTTTGGTGAAATGGTGCCATCTGGTAAATAGAGCGTCTGGCCGGGATTTAATTGAAATGTGTCTTGATCGACAAAGTCATTAAAGGGGAAGTTTACAATTCCCTGTGCATCAATGTTGTATTTTTTTGCAATAGCATAGATGTTATCTCCAGCGGCAACGGTATATACAATTCCGGTAACGGGTGGAATATCAAGTATTTCTCCCGGCTTTATTAAATCTGAGCTTAAATTGTTCTCCCATTTGATGGTATCTACCGAAATGTCATATCGACTTGCCAGTGATGCGAGCGTTTCTCCATCTGCCACGGTGTGCTGTATTATTCTGTCGCGTGGTTTTGCCGAAATAATTGTGGTGACAGCATTTTCAAATGGATCAAATGCTATGGATGAGCTTTGAAAATAGGCTTCTTCATCTGGTGCTGCCTCATCATATAAGTTATTTTCAGCGATTATAGGACCTGCGACAAGAATAGTTATCATGAGAAGAAAAAATGAAGTGTTTATAAAAGAATTTGAGTACTTTCCACGCTTCACTACAAGGAGCGCTACAATCACATCTTTAACCTGTTCAAATCGTCTTCCCATAGAGATAGCACGAGAAAAACTATACTCTTTGAGAAATTGCATATAACTGATTAGTGATTTCATAGAATGATTTAATTATAGTATATCTGATTTAAGGCTCTCTATGGTAAAACGGGTCATTATCTGAACTATTTTATTAGCAGTCGTGTGGCTTTAATGCTTTTCAATTTACCAATGAATGCAGATTATTGTTAAGCGCTATACCTATTTTGTCGCTATCCAGCGCTCTGCATCAAGTGAGGCAGCTATCCCCATTCCGGAAGCTGTTCCCGCTTGACGGTAGGTATGATCAACACAGTCACCAGCCGCAAATATACCAGAAATTGAAGTCATTGATTGATATTTATAGTTAAACATACCCTCCATAGATCCCCCTTCAAGAAGGGGGTGCCCGTCAGGGTGGGGGATGTTCTTTGCGATATTAATTGCCGCCACTGCACTTGTTACTATATATCCTTTTTCATCAAGTATCACATTATCTTTAAATACTTCAGTATCCGGTTTGTGTCCAATGGCGATAAATAATCCATCAACCGATAATGATCGGGCATCAATCTTTGACGTACCCACTTCAAGCTTAATCCCCTCTACTCTCTGTTCACCAACCACCTCACGAATAGATGCGTTCATAATAGTCTCAATTTTAGGATTTTCTTTCACCCGAGCCTGCATAATTATTGAGGCTCTGAAGCTATCTTTTCGATGAATCAGGTACACTTTTTTAGCAAACTTCGAAAGGGTCTGCGCTTCTTCCATCGCTGTGTCTCCGCCCCCAACTACAGCCACTATTTTATCTTTAAAAAAGAAGCCGTCACAAGTGGCGCAAGCAGACACGCCCTTACCCCTAAGTCTTGTTTCAGACTCAAGTCCGAGCCAGAGGGCTTTGGCACCTGTGGCTATAATGATAGATTTTGTTGAGTATTCTGTTTTTGATGTCTTAATGGTAAAGGGTAATGAGGAGCTTACTATTTGTTTTACATTATCGTCGAGTATTTCCGTGCCGAATCTTAGTGCTTGTTTACGCAGTGTTTGAATCAAATCCGGACCCATTATTTCTTCGTATCCAGGGAAGTTTTCTACTTCAGTAGTAAGCATCAGTTGACCACCTGGAGGGGATCCTGCAAAAACAAGAGGGTTGAGCCCAGCTCGAGCAGTGTAGAGGGCTGCACTTAAGCCTGCAGGGCCTCCACCGATGATTATAACGTTACGTGTCTCCATAGGTATAGTATATATTATCGTCAGAGTTCTATGGCGCGATTGATGATCTTTTCAAATTTCTTTGCTTGATCTGGAGTTAGCTCTTTTTTCATGTACAAAGATATAATCTCCAGTGATAGTCCATCTATTGCTTTTTTTACGGCAGACATTTGCTGAAGAATTTCAATACAATCGCGTTCTTCCTTTACCATATTTTGAATACCGCGCATTTGGCCCAGTATCCTGCTTACGCGCTTATCGAGTTGATCCATAGTATCATTCTACACTATTACCCTTTTCGTAAGGTATCCAAGAATTCTTTGTTATTTTTGGTTTTGGGAAGCTTATCGATAAGAGCCATAATACCTTCTTCTGGTGTTCTTAACCCAATCATGCGACGAAGTGTAGTAATAAGTTCGAATGTATCTTTATCATAAAGCAACTCTTCATGTCTGGTTCCCGATGCAACAATATCTATTGCAGGGTAGATGCGCTTTTCAGCTATCTTTCGCTCAAGGTGAATTTCCATGTTCCCAGTACCTTTGAGTTCCTCATAAATGAGATCATCCATGCGTGATTCTGTTCCAACGAGTGCAGTTCCTATGATGGTAAGACTACCCCCTTCTTCACAGTTACGCGCAGCTCCAAGAAATTTTTTGGCTGGGTACAATGCTTGTGGATCAAATCCACCAGAAAGCGTACGTCCGGAACTTGTTATAGTTAGGTTGAATGCACGAGCCAAACGAGTAATGGAATCAAGAAGTATAACCACATGTTTACCCATTTCAACTAACCGTTTTGCACGCTCAAGAGCAAGCCCTGCAACTTTTGTTTGCTGTTTGGGTGTTTCATCAAAATGAGATGCAGCAACTTCTCCTATCACACTCCGTTTGAGTTCAGTTACTTCTTCCGGACGCTCACCGATAAGGATTGCAATGATATAAGCGTCAGGGTAGTTCTTACTGAGTGATGCGGCAATTTCTTTCAAAAAGGTGGTTTTGCCTGCTTTTGGCTGAGAAACAATAAGTGCACGTTGGCCAAATCCTATTGGTGAAACGAGGTCAATTATGCGTGTTGACAATATATTTGAATCTGTTTCTAGCTTCATTTGTTCATGGGGATGAAGAGAAGTAAGTTGGTCGTACTTTTTACGAGTTCTACTTTCTTCTTCTGTCATCGCACGGCCGTTTATTTCTTTGATTAAAAGAAGGCTGTGAAAGCGTTCTCCGTCTTTTGGCGGACGTGCAAGACCTTTCACTTCATCTCCTTTTCGGAGCCAAAATCTTCTAATCTGAGAAGTGGACACATAAATATCCTCATCAGGATTAACCGTATAGTTTTTACGCAAAAATCCATAACCACCAAAGGTAATATCAAGTATTCCGTCGGCTTCATAACTGGATTTTAAATCTTCTTTCAATTTATCACTCATGCGACCAGATTGTGCCTGTGGAGCATGCGAGCTGGGGCGAGATGAAGCATAGGTGGGTTTGTGAGGAATCTCATCTATCTTTTCGATAGGCTTCTCTTCATATTTTTCTAACATAGTTGAAACGTCAAGCGACGTGTTTTGCTCTTCTGGGGAGCTCTTCAGATCTGAAGATGACATAAAATAAAAAAATTAATAATGAATTACGAGCGTATTCTCTAATATCGCAATAATCATACAAAATAAAATGGAGCTAAAAGAATAATCCTCCGCATGAATTTCTTTTCAGAATCTTTTTTTCTAGATCAACGGGTGATAAGTCTTGCGCGGTTGCCCTTGCAACGGCTTATATATTCTCGCTTTCGCGAGACCTCCCTAGAAATTTGAGTGTTCAAAAAAGATTTCATTGTGAAATTACACTTGGAGGATCATCTAACTATACTCTCAAGTATTTCATTTGTCAAGATATGTTGATATACTCAAATGATATGAAAAAAGGCCCCATTATACTTATTGCGCTCCTCATTGTTATTATTGTATTTATCGGAGGAATGCAATACGGCAAACGTGTTGAGACAGCCGATAAGGCGATCGCAATGATTCTAAAGATTACTCCACCCCCATATACTATTACCATTATTCCAGAACAATACATTACGATCACTGATGAGGATTGTAAGATATCGTACTTATTGCCCGATTATGCACAAGATCAAAAGAATGTTGTTACCGTAATGTGTGGAGCTGAAATTGCCAGTGATTCTGCTTCGGTTAAAGATGATGAGTATTCACAACTTATCGTAAGTAATCCAAAGGATAAAACAAAAGTGCTCATGAGAGTTAAGAATGAATTGTTACCCCTCATTGAGCGTACATTTATGTTTTCAAAGTAATTATGAATATCGCTTATTTTGGAAGTCCTAAGCTTTCTGAATTATTACTTACACAGCTAATCGATACTTATCACTTTTCGATATCATTAGTAGTAACTCAACCAGATAAACCTGCGGGAAAGCACCTTGCATTAACTCCTACTCCAGTAAAACTTCTTGCAAATGGCCATGCAATTGACGTATACGATCGTGAATCATTTGATGTACTCCCCACAATTCTTGAAAAAAACCATGTTGATCTCTGTATTGTGTTTGCCTATGGACGGATTATTCCAGCATCACTCCTTGCATTACCTACCCATGGATTCTGGAACATACACCCATCATTACTGCCCAAATTCCGGGGACCTGCGCCCATAATCTACCCCTTGATATTAGGGGCAAAACAGACAGGGATCACCCTTATGCGCATGGATCAAGGGCTTGATACCGGAGATATCATTCTTCAAGAAGTTATTTCCATAACCGATGCAGATAATCGAGAGTCTATAGAAAACAAACTGATACCTCTCTCTGCCAAGCTCATAGCCAATGCAGTAAGTTCATTAGAGAACGGAACAATACAATACACAGTACAATCTCATAAAGAAGCAACGCAAACACGCCTTTTGAAAAAAAGTGATGGCTATATAGCTCCTCAACTCCTACGAGCTGCTTTAGAGGGAAATATGACACCTCCCGATCTCATTCCTGAAGTATTAAAAGAATATGGGAATACCTACAAAGCAGACGTGACAAAACAACAAGTACTTGCAAGCATAATCATTAATCATCTCTATAAAGGACTTCATCCATGGCCAGGGCTTTGGACAAGTATAAATAAAGAAGGAAGCCAACTGAGAGTAAAGCTTTTGGAATTGCATATGTCAGAAAACGTACTTATTCTGGATAAACTACAAGTAGAGGGAAAACAACCGGTTGATTTTGCTACATTTTCAAAAGCTTATAGCATAAATTGAATATTATTGTTTCAGCTCTAAAACAATCTAAAAGAGAGTGATTACTTATAGTAATGCGCTTTACTAAGGTATATAGCATTTTTAAGAATTATTTTTATTTTAGGCTCTGCATAAGGTCAATATTTGTAATTAGATTGTTTCAACAGTATATATAGAAGCTGTAATTTATTTATTTTTGATGGTTATGAAATACTATGGTCGTGAGAAATAATAATAGTCATTTTTAAAGGAAGATTTAGCAAAAATTGTAGGTTACTATGACAAGTACCTACCCCTCGGATGCTCAATTTATCAGTATTCACTTTTATCAACAAGTCTCTACAACAACCTCTACAGAAATACAATAATCCTAGCAATTGCAGATTTATACTGCTATTTCAGACTCAAATATACATGTTACTCGAGAGGAACAGAAAAACCTTTTCTCCTAGAAGCCATCTCTAAACCTGTGGATATGGATTGTCATTGCGAGCTAAACTCTTTATAGCGAAGCAATCTCATAAGAATATGGGATTGCCGCGTCATCCGCCAGCTGGCTGACTCCTCGCAATGACATAGAATCATGTATAGAGACAACTTCTGAGGATATATACAACCATTGTGGGCTGATCTCTTTGTCACTTGATTTGGTGTTTAATATACTATACCCCCCTACTCTATAGAAATACATTACTTATTCCCCGCATAGTTATCCACAGTCATTCCACACCATACTTTATTTTGTCCACTTTTGACAATTATGATACAATGATGCCTATGAATGTGAAAATCAAGCGCATAGACACCTCTTTACCCCTCCCTACTTACCAAACACCTGGCTCAGTTGCCTTTGACTTATATGCTCGTTTGACTACTACTGTTACCCCTTGGAAGCCAACTATTATCCCTGCAAATGTGGTCATAGAGGTTCCAGAAGGGTATTTCCTTATGTTGAGTAGTCGTAGCTCTACCCCCATGAAAAAGGGCCTTATGGTAGCTAATGGCATAGGAGTGATTGATCAGGATTATAATGGAGATGAGGATGAAATAGGCGTGCAAGTACTCAACTTCACCAAAAAAGATGTAATCATATCTAAAGGTGAGCGTATTGCACAGGCACTTTTGGTAAAAATTGCAAAAGTTGTAGAGTTTGATGAAGTTGAGCAGATGAGCTCAACATCGCGAGGAGGATTTGGAAGTACCGGTTAACAATACAATTTCAAATGACCAATACAAGTGAACAACAATATTTAGATCTTCTGACCGATATTCGTGATAATGGTTCCTATAAAGATGACCGCACGGGAACCGGCACCTATAGCTTATTTGGCAGACAAATGCGCTTTGATCTCTCTTCTGGTTTTCCTTTGCTGACAACTAAAAAGGTATTCTTACGCGGCATTATAGTCGAGCTTTTATGGTTTCTTAATGGCGAATCGAATATCAAATTTTTAGTAGATAATGATGTCCATATTTGGGACTCGTGGCCCTACCGATACTACACTCAGCAAAATAACAACAATGGGCCGCTGCTTAGCCAAAAAGAATTTATACAACAGGTCAAAGACGATGCGGGATTTGCCAAAAAATGGGGTGAATTGGGCCCCGTATATGGAGTTCAATGGCGTCATTGGAAAAAGCCTGATGGATCTGAAATTGACCAGATCAGAACCGTTATTAACCAGATCAAAACAGATCCAAATTCTCGGAGAATGATCGTATCTGCATGGAATGCTGCAGATATACAAGAAATGGCAAAAGCTGGACTCCCCCCCTGTCACACAATGTTTCAATTTTATGTGCTTGATGGCAAGTTATCGTGCCAACTTTACCAGCGAAGTGCCGATGTATTTTTAGGAGTGCCATTCAATATAGCATCATATGCCCTGCTTACCATGATGGTTGCCCAAGTAACGGGCTTAAAACCTGGTGACTTTGTGCATACCTTTGGCGACGTGCATATATATAAAAATCACTTAGATCAGGTTAAAGAGCAACTGGGCCGTGAACCAAAAGATTTCCCAACAATGAAGATTAATCCTGATGTAACAGATATCTTCTCTTTCAAACCAGATGATTTTGAGCTCATTGGCTACGATCCACACCCTCCGATAAAGGCCCCAGTTGCTGTCTGATAACCACTCCAAAGTAGATCGTGTCGATTCTTATCTATTAATATTGCTATAAGATAGTAATAATATGATTTGACGAACCACTTTATTCCTTATCTTGTTTTGACAGTGTAAATAAAAACTGTCATCATTTTTGACAAAATTTGCTCATATTTCTAGGCACTCAGTCATCCCAAACTTGATTCGGGATCCAGTCTGGATTCCCATTTTCATGGGAATGACAAAAGAACCTGCTACAATTATCATATGAAGCACATATCGGTCTATGATCCTACTGCCAAAGATGCGCAAAGCCGTGTTCGTGGAATTGGACGCTACTATCAAACGTTACGAGAAGCGCTTGACACGTTAGATCATATGGAGCCTAGCAACAAGGCAGATTCAAGTAACGTCGCAGCTGTATCACCGTTTCAAACGACTTCATCAAACCCTGCAGACAATCTCCTGATTCAATATACGTCAGATATCAAAAACATAAAAAAAGAAGATATTGCGGTAAATCCCTTTTTTAGCCCTATACAAAAGCCAGTTTCAGTTCACAAAGTAGGAAGTAAACGGATAGCGGTAATTCATGACATTATTCCGCTCAAATACCCCAAGCGGTTCCCTCTTGGACTACGGGGAAAGTGGTATGAATTCTTATGTAATCGAGCGAAGAACAAATATGACGTAATTATTACTGATTCTGAGGCAAGTAAACAAGATCTCATAAACATATACAAAATACCACAAAACAATATCAAAGTGATATATCCTACGGTACCTCGCATGTTTTTACCCCATGTAGATTCTCATTCTGCTCATCATCCGTTTCATACTGATGAGGAAGGAATCAAGCCCGAATTTACTCCTTTAGATTTTGCGAAAATGAGCTCAAATAAAAATCTTACAAACCTGAATGACTTTGTAATCTACGTGGGAGATGCCACCTGGAACAAAAACCTGCCTGCCCTTGCTCAAGCAGTCAAACTCGCCAATGTAAACTGCGTTTGTGTAGGAAAGGTATTTGAGCCCAAACAAGGACAAACCAAACCACACCCATGGCATACATCACTTCTACAATTTTTAAAAATGGTCGAAGGTGATAAGCGCTTTATATTCCCAGGATTTGTATCAGATATTGAACTTTTGACGCTCTATAAAAGGGCAAAAACAAATCTCCTTCTTTCACATGATGAAGGATTTGGGTTGTCATTTATTGAAGCTGGTTTTATGAGTACGCCAAGCATTCTTTCGGATATTCCCGTATTTCGAGAGATAGCGGGTAACGCTGCAGACTTTGTTGGCGGGAATAATCCAAAAGATATTGCTCAAAAAATAGTTGAACATTATTATGACTCAGTTAGACAAGAAAAAATGAGCATAATGGCATTTGATCGAGCTCAAGACTATCACCCAAAGCGATTTCAACAAAAATGGGTAGAAGTATTAACGTTCATATGACCCTCTTTTACTTTATCGTCATCGCAATAGTATATATCATGACTATGCATTTGGCAGTAAAATCTTCGAGTGGATTTAACAACTTCCAAATTGTGACGTTGTTTGTGGTGGGTGGTGTTTTAGGATGGGCATTAGATTCTTATCTTACTGGATTTGTATTTGCCATGATCATGCATCTCATGTTTTGGTAGGATTTTACACAATATTAAACAGTCTTTTCCCATTTTCAGTAGTGATACGATCAACTTCCTCAACAGTCAATCCTTTGATTTTTGCCACCGATTGGGCAATATAAGAGAGATTAGCTGGTTCGTTTGGGTATTTCTTTTGCGAGAGTAAGGGCTCAGGGAGAATGTATGGGCTGTCTGTTTCGAGCACTAACATTTCGATCGGCACTGACCGAATAAAATCTTGCTTAACCTTATCATACGTTACGTCACCATCTACCCCTATGAACATATGATGGTCTTTGGCGATAGATAAAAGACGTTCGTCTGCCTCACAACAATGAAGAACGCTTCGACCTTCAAGCTTTGGATCCCACGCATCACTTAGTATCGAAACGAGCTCATTGGCAGCTTCCCTGTTATGCAAAATGATACTTTTGCCATATTGAATGGCAAGCCGCATGTGTTTGCGAAATAACGCACGTTGTGTTTCTAAAAAGCGCTCGTCCACCGCATATTGCGCATACTTAGTATTTTCATAAACATGCCTATCCATACCTACTTCACCAATGGCAACTACTTTTGGGTGAGAAAGGAGTGATTCAATTTCATAAAGATCGTCTGAAATATATTTTTTGATTTCTTCTGAACATCCCTCCCCCTTCGGGTACTCCCTTTGTAAGGGAGATCTAGTAGCAGGTCCCCCTTCAGGAAGGGGGTCTCTCCCGACTTGTCGGGAGAGAGGGGATGTTTTCAATGAGTTTTTGAGATATTTAGCTACATGATGTGGATGTATGCCAACTGCCGCGTATATATGATCGTTTTCTTGGGCAATTCTCACTGCTTCACGAGATGTTTTTACATCAGTTCCCGGAACCACCATGTGGGTAACTCTGGCTGCATGAGCACGGTCAATCACTTCTGCTACATTCTTCTTAAATCGCTTGAAATTGAGATGTGTATGAGTATCGAACATGATATATAGTATACTAAACATATGACCATCTTCATCGGCGCGGATCACCGAGGTTTTGAGCTTAAAAATAGGCTGGTTGAATACTTGCAAAACAAAGACATTCGTGTGGAAGATCTGGGAAATTACGAGTATGAACCCGAAGATGACTACCCTGATTACGCACAAAAAGTAGCGCAAGCGGTACTACAACATCCCGATAACTTTCTTGGTATTGTGATCTGTGGTTCTGGTATAGGAGTGTGCATGGCAGCCAATAGAAATAAGGGGATTTATTGCGGCATGGGGGTGAATAAAGAACAGGTAAAGCATGGCAGAGAAAATGACCATATCAATGTACTTTCCTTATCATCTGATCTGTCGAGTCAAGAAGAAGCAGAACAGATGATAGATGCTTTTATTGAAACAAAGCCTATCGAGAAGGAGAAATATAAGAGAAGACTTCAAAAAATAGATGGGAATGAAGATTAAACTCGTATCTGATAGTTCCTACTAAACTCCAATCTTCCAAATCCCCTTTTCGCGAAACGCAGGGATCGTCTGCCTTTTTGCAGCATTTAAAAGAGTATGAATTGATCTGTTGTTCTTCTTTGCGTATGCTGAGACGGGAATAATTTCTCTCCCATCTAAATAGGCTAGTCGTTTATGAAGCGACTCAAGAACAGCCATTTCGATAATAGCGTTCATACTTTCTAAGTGTTGTGAATCGTCATATAAGCGTAATGCACGATAATAGTGATTTTTTTCCTTATTTCTTAGCATGATTGGGGGAAAGCCCGCCTTAATCAAAAGATAATTGTTAATGACACGCCCTATTCTTCCATTACCATCAATAAATGGATGAATGCTTTCAAATTGTGCATGAAATTTTGCTACTCTATGAATAATCGGGATTTCAATGTCTGACTCATATTGATCAAGTGCTTCTGAAATTCTATCTATAATAAATTCAGATGGAAGTCCAATACGATTACCAACTCTTACCATTTCTCCACCAGTACGAAATCTTCCCGCAATGTCATTGGAAATATTGGTAAGAAGTATCTTATGCATGAGGAGAATCAAGTCTGTTGTCAGGGGTCTTTTTGAAGCAATGTTTGATACATACTCATACACCTGTGAAAGACTTTTTGCTTCAAACACCTCTCGTAGTGAAGTGTGTCTACCTATATCTTGTAATAGAAGTATCTTCTCTGTTTCTGGGAGAGTAAGTGTTGAATTTTCAATTGCATTTGAGTTGTATACTCGCTCAGCCAACTCCACTTCATCAACCATCTGCAATAGTGATTCTCTTCCTCTTCTTTTTAGAAGATACTGAGAAAAGAGCTCAGATATTTTTTTTACTTTCGTTAATCTCATGGATAAATAATATCATATTAACGTTATTTTGTCAATTATCGTTAATTATTACTTTATTCTTATAAAGATTCATACTCGTATCTGATATTTCCCTTGATTATTTTTCTCTACTATCCCCGAGAGCTCCATGGTAGA
This sequence comes from bacterium, assembly GCA_027624795.1. Classification (GTDB taxonomy): domain Bacteria; phylum Patescibacteriota; class Microgenomatia; order UBA1406; family GWC2-37-13; genus UBA1450. The sequence continues at coordinate 24,158 of JAQBTX010000002.1, forward strand.
TAATAAGGTGAGAATTTGATGGATGGGTGCTTTGACCAATCGGGCAAGTTCATCGGGAGTAAATGCTTCTTTAGCTAAAAGCTCTGCAAGTGCGCGCTCTTTTTCACCTAGTTGACTCATGACTCGTTCTACTGCCTGATTGTTTTCCATCCCATATTCTTCCAACACATCTGCGCCGGAGGTGATGAGTTTGGCTCCATTTTTAAGAAGCCTGGTAGGCGCTTCAGATTGACTTGAAGTGATAGGGACCGGTGGTGCAAATACGTCTTTGCCTTGTTCGAGAGCGAGGCGAGCGGTGATGAGTGAGCCAGAATTTTTGAGTCCTTCGGTAACTATCACCCCGCGCGATAATCCAGACACGATGCGATTTCGTGATACAAACATCCCTTTAATGGTTTGCATATGTGATGGGAATTCAGACATTACCAGACCGCCCGACGCGATGATCTTGTAGTAGAGCTCTTCATGGGTGGGTGGCGAGATGTAATTAATGCCAGAACCAAGCACGGCAATGGTACGCTTTCCTTCGTTTAAGGCTGCCCAGTGAGCAATACCATCAACTCCGAGTGCCATGCCAGATACAATCACGCAGCCCGCTTGTGCGAGTTCTCTACTAAATTTGGTTGTTATCTGTCTGCCATAATCTGACGGCTTGCGGGTCCCCACAATAGCTATGAGCAGATCCTTTTCCCAATTATATGAAGAGATGTCCCCTTTTACATACAGGCAAATAGGCGGATCATATAAATTCATAAGCTGAGGTGGGTATTGTGGATGTTCGCGCGTAAGTACTGTGATACCTGATTTTATAATTGATTCAATTTCCTTTTGAGGATTAAATGAGTTACGAAATACGACAAACTTGTTTGCCAATGATACCCCAAGATACGTGGTGAGATCTTGTGGTGAAGCGTTATATGCAGATGCAGCATCACCAAAAACTCGCATCAAAAGATCAAATTTAATGGGACCAATACCCATAAAGTAGGAAAACCCTAAGTAATACTGAAGATTATCATCCATTCTTCATTCTACTATGTAATTGTGTTATGATGGTGTAAAGGTATATATATTATACTTATGGAGCATATGTTATAATACGTTATAACATTATTAATTAATACTATTATGGAACAAAGAATAATAAATATTGGGAACTCTCAAGGTATCATTTTGTCAAAAAAAATATTAGAAAAGATTGGTCTGACAACGGGTAACACTATTGTGATTGATGTTGATGAAAATAATAAACAAGTGGTTCTACGAGACCCTGATTCTAAACCACCGGTAACAATAACTCCTCAACTTGTTAAATGGCTCGAGGGCTTCAATAAAAAGAATTATGCGTTGTTAAAGGAATTGGCAAAAACACCATGATTGTATACTTGTCTATTGAAGAGATCATGTATATTCATGACAATATGATTCAGATATATGGCGGAAGATCTGATGTCCATGATTTTACTCTGCTCCATTCTGCAACAGAAAGATCCAAAGCCACATTCAATGGTAAGGATTTGTACGATAGTCTTTTTGATAAAGCTTCCGCACTTATTCAATCACTTATTCTTAATCATCCATTTGATGATGGAAATAAACGGACTGCGTTTACTTCTTGTGCTGGTTTTCTCTATCTGAATGGTTATGAATTAGAATTTACAAAAAATGAGGCAATTGCATTTACTTTAAATATAGACGATCATACTCTTTCATTTGATAAAATCTCAGATTGGCTAAAAGTTCATAGTAAGAAGTTAAGCTGATATTTACTTCCGTACTCCCCTATACTATCTCAAAGATATGCCGTTGCATTCGGATGAAGAGCTTTACCATAACACCGATAATCCATGTTGTTCATACTTTTTCATTTCCTTATCTTTCGATATGAGAATATAGTTTGACTGTATGGCCTGCCATACCAGCATGCGATCAAATGGGTCTCCATGCTCTCGGGGAAGTTGGTGCATGGATGCAGCAACTTCCGGTTGTAGATTGGTAATTGTTCCTCCTGCCGTCTGGAATTTTCTAACGATATCTTCAGGATGTATACCTGATGGAAGCACTATTTTTCCAAGTGCGTATTTTAAAGAAATCTCCCATAAAGAAAGAGCACTCACATGCATGGTATTTTGAGGATCGGTTATGGTAGAATGCACCTTCCCAGAAAGCTTTTTGGGAGAAAAAAGGCTCCATAGAAGGGTATGGGTATCGAAAAGATAATTCATAATCCAAGCAACTCTTCATCAGACATTTTAAAATCTTCGTGAAATATGACCTCACCTTTGCTTTCAAGCAATCCCAATTTATACGGCTTCTTATGTGATATATAACGATCATAGGGAATTACCACAGCAACTTTTTCCTTTTTTTTGCCATAAGTTACTATATAGCCCTTTCCTAAGCGTATGTGCGATAATATATCAGCAAATTGTGATTTAAATTCTCCGACCGGCAATGTGTCCATATATCGGTATGTTACTCTTTTCTTGACAAGTTGTCAAGTAAAATTATTTTTTCTTCCCTGCTATACTTACCTTATGAGCCGTGACCAAATTATTCATCGTACCAAGGAGCTTGCAGAAAATGCAAAGGTGTTTGTCCTTGCACTTCCCAAACGATTCAAGCACCTAAGCCTTCCTATGATGATTGCGATTATATCTGGCGGCATCATCATCGCCATCATTTTTGTAGTCACAACGTATTTATTTTTTGTAGGAGATTTGGCAACCCCTGAAAAACTCATGAATCGTAATAATACCGGGCTCATACTCATGGATAGAAAAGGCAAGGCGTTTTACAAAACCGCCGAAGCGCGTGATATTGATATATACCCTATTGAGCGAATACCTGATCATATGATCAAGGCCATAATTGCTATAGAAGATGATCAGTTTTATGAACATCCGGGATTTTCGCCCAAAGGGATAGCCCGTGCTTTTTGGGCAAATATTCGCGCGAGTGGATATGCTCAAGGGGGCTCTACGATAACCCAACAACTGGTGAAAAATGCGCTGTTGACCCCAGAGAAATCTATACATCGTAAACTTCAAGAGGTGCTTTTGGCTTTAGAAGTTGATCGAAGATATACGAAAGATGAGATCCTTGAGATGTATCTTAACTCTATATACTTTGGGGCAGGAGCTTACGGCATAGAAGCCGCAGCTGCTACGTATTTTGATAAAGATGTAGCGGAACTTACGGTGGGTGAATCTGCCATACTCGCCGCGCTTCCCAAATCCCCTTCAGGACTTTCTCCCTTTGGCGGAGATTTGGAGCGGTTAGAAGCTCGGCAAACAATCATTTTAGAAAAACTGGGATATGACCCTAAAAAAGTAGGAAAGGTGAAGTATAAAGAACAAGAGGAAGAAACTCCTACTCTTGCACCTCATTTTGCCATCTGGGTTCGTGATTATTTATATGAAAAATATGGGGAAGATGAAGTTAATCGCCAGGGATTTCGGGTGATAACCACTATAGATAGAGACTATCAAACAACCGGTGAAACTCTCATTCGTCAGCATATTGGAAACTTGAACCGACGAGATGCTACCAATGCAAGTTTAGTATCGTTAAATCCCATTACTGGTGAAATTATGGCACTCGTGGGTAGTGTGGATTGGACCGACGAAGAATTTGGAAAGTTTAATGTGGCTTTTGCCAAGCGCCAACCCGGTTCTACCTTTAAACCCATCGTATACACCCAAGCATTTACCGATGGGGCTCACCCAGAAGATAAAGTTATGGATGAAGCGATAAATATAGCCGGATATCAACCACAAAATTATGATGGCAAATTTCGCGGCGAAGTTACCCTCAGACGAGCTCTTGCCAATTCCCTCAATATTCCCGCAGTTAAAGTCCTTCAAACGGTCGGGGTAAAAGATGCAGTAAAAATAGCTCATGATATGGGTATAACGTCTCTTGATAAAGATCAAAATTATGGATTATCACTGGTGCTTGGTGGTGGCGAAGTAACGCTCTTTGAAATAACCCGTGCTTTTGGCGTCCTTGCTACCAATGGCGAGCTAGTTGCTTCTCATCCGATATTAAAGATTGAAGATAAGTATGGAAAAGAAATTTACCGCTACACCTCACAAACTCGAAAAGAAATAAGCGAGAAAGAAGTAAAAGAGCCCTATGAAAAACAATTTATTGGCGGCACGTATGCAAAAAAGGTCATAGACAGTGCCGCTGCATTCCTTACAACATCAATATTGTCTGATAATGAAGCTCGTAAAGAAACGTTAGGTGAGACCAATTGGCTCAATCTTGGTCGCCCTGCTGGAGCTAAAACCGGTACTACTAATGACTTTAGAGATGCATGGACCATAGGTTACACTCCAACACTGGTCACTGGTATATGGGTGGGAAATAATGATAATACTCCCATGAATGGACTCTTTGGATCGGTTGCAGCAGCTCCCATATGGCATGGGTTTATGACCGCGGCGCTCAAGGGAACTCAGCCGCGAGAATTTACCCGCCCAACATCGCTTATAGAAGTAAAGCTCTGTAAAGAAACAAATAAGTATTGTAGTTTGTGTAAAGAAACGTATTCACAATATTATTCAAAAAAACACGTTCCTGACGAAAATTGTAGTGATATAACTCCCACACCGACCCAGACTCCAACCCCACCTCCCACCAATACTCCTGCCCCAACCAATACCCCACTTCCAACGGCAATACCAACCGCAACAACTGTTCCCAGTGCTACCTTAGTTCCTCCAACTGCAACTCCGAATGAGCTACCAACCAATACACCAACTCCCCCTTCAGTTACCCCAACACCAACAATATAGTTTAGATGACAGTTTTATTCAGATATATCATTCCTTTCGATAAATATCTTTCCTATGACCAATGCGCAAGATCAGTATAACAAGATCCTCATCATACCTATCATAAAGTATGCGATAATCACCAACACGTGCACGATATTGGGCGATATTTCTCCCCTTGAGTGCTTTGTATTGATTGGAGTACCGGCGTGAAGTAAGATTTTTTATTGTTTTGAGTATTGGTTTTTGAATCGAAGGATCCAGTTTTTGAAAGTCTTTTTGTGCTCGTCTGGTAAGTTGAATGGAAAAAGAACTACTCATCAGAAATAACCAATTCATCAATTGAAATTGTTTTTCCTTTTTTATACTCCGCTCTTCCCTGCTTTATTTCTTTCTGTAGCGTTGGTGAATTTAATTCAAGTAAAATATCTTCGATTTCCTGATAATCTTCAAATGGGATTGCCACCATAGCTGGCTTACTTCTGTTCGTAACAAGATAATGACCTCCTTGCTGTTTTATTTGAGCAGCAATTTTCGGTAGGTTAGTTTGAAATTCTTTAATGCCGAAAACGTCTTGTATCATAGTACGAAAAGGATACCGTAAAGAGAGTACTTTGTCAACCCTCCCGCTTCTCTAAATGAGCCATATGTTTACTTCGATGCACATGGTATTCTTGCTTGTCTAATCCTGCTCTGTTTATGAGTCTGGTTGCATATTGAGCCCCCAAGTAATGAGGCATGATGACGTATGATGCACCTTCAGCGTACAATGCAAGGGTGTCTTCTCGACTATGTGAAAGCATTACCATGATGGCCCGTTTATTTACCGAACGAATGGTTCGAAGGAGAAACATATTGGTTTCAAAATCGGGAATTGTAGTTACCATATATTTCAGACCTTTTAAGTCAAGTTCGGCTAAAAATTCTGGATCTTTTGCATCACCGTATTTACAAGGAATTTCAGCTTTTTCGAGTTGTATTATGGAATCTGGATTAAAATCTACTACGATAAAATCCAATCCCAATCGTTCAAGAGAGGTGACAAAATCACTCCCTACCCGTTGGTATCCAAAAAGGATGGCATTGTACTTTTCGTTCTCTCCTCCTTTTTTATTATTACGTCGTATTTCCAAAATACTAAGGAGCTTCTCAACTTTCGGGTAAATATGGTCTGAGTATAAAATGAGATACGTTGATCCGGCTATGGTTATAAGACCAACCAAGGTAATGAGCGACAAAATATCTTGTGGAATATGCCCGATCTGAAATCCAAGGGTAGCCAGAATAAGGGAAAACTCACTGATTTGAGCCACGGTAAGCCCCGCCTGAAAAGCAGTACGTTTACTATAGCCAAGTAAATTCATAAGAACTACTACGATGATGGGGTTACCTATGAGCACAAAGACAGAAAGCACCAGTGCCGGAACTAAGAGTGACCCGATGTCGGTAAGCACCATCTGCGAACCCAATAAGATAAAAAATAACAAAATGAAAAAATCTCGAAGGGGTCGCATGCGAGATGCTACTTCATATGCATACGGCGTCATGGAAAGTGATACTCCGGCAATGAGTGCTCCAATTTCTACTGAAAATCCAAACACACTAAACAAGCTTGCCAACCCCAATCCCCAAGCAATAGAAAAAAGGAACAAAAGCTCTTGAGATTCAGCTATATATCTACTTACTCGTGGCAGAATATAATGACTGATTGCAAGCATAAGCCATATCAGAAGTGCTCCTTTAAGAAGGGTTATTCCGGCAATATAGAGCACGCTTTCTCCGCTACTTGAGGCAAATGCTGATGTAACAAGTAGTATGAGTGTAGCCACAATATCTTGTACCAATAAAAATCCGATGGCAATTTTTCCATATAACGTATTCAAGTCTCCTTTGTCTGATAACAGTTTGAGAATGATGATGGTACTACTAAAGGTAAGTGCAATTGCTACGTAGAGAGCGGCTATTCGATCTATTCCTAACAATAATGCGATCACAAAACCCACTGCAGAGGTAAAGACCACCTGACCGATTCCAGTGATAAGAGATACTTTTCCCACTTCTCGAATCACATTCGGACTCAAGTTTAACCCAACAATAAACAAGAGGATGGTGATGCCAATTTTTGAAAAGAGCTCAATCATATCGCCATTATGAAGAACGTTGAGCATGTAAGGACCAACGATGATGCCGGTGAGGATGTAACCTACTATGAGGGGCTGCTTCAAGAGACGCATGATAAGAGATACGCCCAATGCAAGTGCAATGATGGTACTAAGTTCATTGAATATCTCCATACTTCCATGGTACCGAAATTTGTGCTATTTTACCACTTCAAGTGGTGCAATTTCCGGCATAATAGTCAAAATGTGTGGTATTTTTGATTTTATTTTAACTTCAGATAGAAGTACCAATTAATAAAATTAATCTTCCTTTTTCTGGTTAATCCTTTATGAACTGCAAGCTTCTGTTTTAGGTGTTTAAACTCTGCTTCAAGTCCGTTTGTATCTTTACAAAGTTGAGGATAATCTAGGTAAAGAAATAGGTTATTTAAAGACATTTTTAATGCTCTAAACGATCTCCTTACATTTTTATGAGTGTACCACCAGTGTTTGCAATCAACAGCGTAGGATCTTTCATTTAATTGGTCTTTGTGTTTTTCTTCAAATCTTTGTAACCAGCGTACCCAAATTGTCTTTTCATTTCTCGTTTTAACCTGATTTAAAAACTTCACAATTTCTAAAAGTTGTATTCCTGCCTCAGTCTCTGGATATTGTGTTAAATACGTCTGACAGAACCTTTGAGTATGTATCAAACATCTCTGATGAGGAATGTCAGGATACCTGTTTTTTGAGGCTGAAGTGATGCTTCCATGCCAGTCACTGGTTATTCCAATCACCTTGTATCCAAGTTTATGTAACCTTGAGAAATTATCAAGATAACTAAAGTAACTTTCCCTCTGTACAAAATCCCACAAGATAATATTTTGTTTTTCTTTAAATACTAAAACACAACCCCATCGACCAAAATATGTACCATCAACTTTTAGATATATTTCTTTACTGTTACTTAGTGGTTTTAATGTAAAAGTTTTATCCAAGAATGTATCAAAATGTCGTCTTAACGTACTTGGATATACTTTTACACCTCTGAATTTACTTAACGATTCAATCGTTACGCTAGTTAAGATCCAGGACTTAAACAGACTGAAATAGCGGTTTGATTTTATCCTCTTTCTTGGAGTAAATGTCTTTCTGCATGTTAAGCATTTGAAGCGAAGTGTTCCTGACTTTGATCTTCCGTGACTTACTAACTTTTGACTACAAACTGGACAGTGAAATCGATACCTTTTTTAAAATTTGAAATGTTCATATTTGAATTGTACAGGTTCAGCGCGTATTTACAAGCTATATCTCTGATTTATACCACACTTATTGAGTATTGTGCCAATAATGACATACTGCAGGATACAAGTCAATGAATGAATTTCAGTCCCTCTACTTTCTCAAAATCTTTAATATTCAGTGTAGCAACAGGAATATCAAGTGCGAGAGCTGTTGTGGCAACAATAGCATCTATAAGAGATATATGAGTCATCCGTCTGATTTCTCCGGCAGATTTGAGTAATTCGTAATCAATAGCTGTCATGCTGCTCATATCAAAGAGTTTGACAATTTCCTCTTCATGCTCAGGTGAACTTTTGCCACTATATATTTCACCTACCGTAATGAGTGAAAAATATAAATTGTATTGCTTCTCTATATAGCCTGCAAGTATGGTTTTCTTGCCTGGAATATAAGTTCTCAAATGTTCAATCAGTATTGAAGTATCTATAAGAATATTCATATTTTGTCGTATTCCTGCAGTCTTTTTTCAATCATATCTCTTCCCTCTTGATAAAATTTCATATCTTCATCGTTCCATAATGGTTTCTTTGTTTTTTTTGAAAGTATTTTAAGCCCTTCTTCTTTGCTTATTAAGGGTTTTCTTGCAATCAGGGTTCGCTTTCTGTTGATTTGTGTATCTTCTTGAACGATATGTGGGGTAAGTACTATCTGATCGTCTCTCATAACTGCAGTTATGTAATCTCCTTTTTTGAGCCCAAGTTCATTGCGAAGTCGAATAGGTATCACCATCATGCCCCGATCCATAAGTTTCACAAAATCTATGGTTGTTTGATTTTTCATACTTTCATGATAATATGCATATTCAGATTTGTCAATGTGAACTTCGACTTACCTTAACTGAAACCCAACTCCTCGCACGGTTTGAATATGATGTTTGCCGATCCCCCCGCTATCGAGCTTGTCTCTCAAGCGCTGTATCCGTTTTGAAATACTGTACAAGCTGAATGCCTCATCTTTCTGCAGGACAAGACTTGCAATGTCCTCATAGGTCACGACAGCCTCTTTATTCTCAATAAGAGCCGTAAGAATACACTTTTCTCCAAAAGTTAAATTACTGATCTTTTTCCCTTTATATAATACTTCCCCACTGAGCACATAAAACTCCGTCTGAACCCGCCCAATCTCGAGCTGTTCATAGATAGATTTGGACTCTGCTGTTATAGATCGGTCGTACCCACTGCGAATATTAGCAAGAAGTGTTTTATAGTCATCACAACCAATTTCTTTAAATACCGTACCCATTGCCGTATCAGATATGATCCAATCTACCAATAACTGAGCTTCTTCCCAGGTATTGTGATGTCGTCTCATAAGCTTGGAACGAAGAAGTGCGGAAAGAATGGAAAAGACCAAATCATACATTTGTGCGTCAACACGAAGGTATATGGTTATTGTAGTATCGTTTTTTTTACATAACTCAAAACTGGCCCGAGTACCATAATGAGTGAGACTTATATCGGTAGGAAATATTAAAGGGTGTCGTACTCTTGCTCAAATTTTTGTAGGTGCTGGTGGTATAGCAGGACTTCTTGGGTTGGGATTCTCACTTTTAGATAAATAAAAACCGAATACTCATTGACGTGTTTTCTGCATCAATATAGGTAAATAAAGCTGTTACACGAGAGTTGAGTAAAACTAAAACTCACTTAGATAATACAAATATATCTTCCCTAAATCTCTCCCCTCTTCCTCATCTTCTCCCGAATCTTTTTCCCTTCATAAATATGTCGTTTATAAAACGGCAGCTCGATAACATCAAATCCCTCACCCCGGAATATGTCGGTCACCCAATCATTATTAGATATTACGACGTCAAATTCTTGAGCGCGACCAAGCACATCTTGAAGCCATATACCATCATCACTGAGGGTGTCGGGAATGTCAAAGATTTGACTAATGCGATCTTCCCACCCTTCCTGCTTAGCAACTTGCTCGATCATGCTATGCACCTCATGGTATGAAAATGGATTGTTCACCTTGTCTTCTGAATTGGTACTGCCAATGCCGATGATGATTTTTCCAACGTGCTTGAGCGCCTCGCAAACTACAAACAAATGACCCTTATGAAATGGTTGGAAGCGGCCGATGATGAGACCCTTTTGATACATACTTATTAATATAAACTCTAAATCCTAAACTCTAAACAAATTCCAAATTCAAATTATCATATGGTTAAAGCGTTTTGAATATTTACTATTAAAATTTTGAACATTATTTCGGATTTAGGATTTAGGGCTTTGAAATGTTAATCTTCAACAGCTCCCGTGATTGTTCACCTCTGCTAAGCCGTAACGCGTCACCTTTATATTCCAAGGTATCTCGTACGGTCCAGGCATGAAATAATATACGGTACATCTCAAGTATGCCGAATTGTTCAGGTGTGAGCTTTTTAGCAATCATCTCTTTCCAAACTAATGCAACTTCCTCATGTTCTCGCTCTAACCAGCCCCAATAATAAGCATAATCCCACAGCGCATCCCCTATGCGTGCCCATTCAAAATCAATAATCCGTACAAAACTACAGGTATCTTTTTTGTCAATGTGTAAGATGATATTGTCAGTCGCTAGATCTCCGTGTATAGGAACCAGCTCAAATGACTTGGATCGAGTATATTTCTTGAGCTCTGTGAGTGCTTCGGTTATACGTTTTTGAGCTTGCAAAGACAAAGATAACTCCGTAAGATGATGAAGGGTAAAATTGATGTTGTAGATCATAAATGGATTCCACTTTTTAAAGGAACCATTGATCGGTGGTATCCAAAAATTACGAACTTCTGAGATTTTGAATGAATGGATGTGTTGCAAATTCTTCAAAACCTGACGAAGAATCGGCGTCATGGAGCGTGAATGGGCATGCAAACATTCTTTTTGAGATGTACCCTTAATAAAGTCCTGGATAAATACATCAGTTTTATAAAATACCTTACTCTTGTCGTGAAAGACTATATGTGGAGCGGAAATATTTTGGCTGTGTAAATAATCATAAAGCTCAGCCTGGCGCTCCACTGCATTGGGATCTTCGGCATGGAGTACTTTCAAAAGATAGTCACTACCATTGCTCAAATGAAACATAGCATTTTTCGATGCCGTTTCTTGCTTATGAATCTTTAATTCGGTGTTTGATTTGAGTATTCCTGTTGCATAAAATGCAATATTGTTCTTCCGCTCTGTAATGGGTTCAAAATCATTTTTTATATCAATATTTGAAAATTCCCGACCCTTGTACGTTGCCTCAATATAGGCTCCATTCTTCATACGTAAGCTATGGATATGTTTGAGAAATGCTACTTGTTGTTTTGAGGAATATGAAGCGGGATCACCATGCTGAAGAAGATAGTGCATCGTTACAATAGGGGCCTGATGACTTACGAGGATAATTTTTGAATCCGTAGCCAAAGAGGAAATGAATGAATCCACCCCTTTCCAAAGACGTGTTGCCATCATGCTCACACTTTCTCCTCCACCTGGGTATGGTGTATCGTATTCTTCACGTTTTATGCGCCATGCGGGAGGAACTTTATGAATTACTTCCCACCAATAATTTCCTTCAAATATACCATGATCAAGCTCGGTTGCCCAATCAACTGTCTGAACCGTTAGGTTGAGGGACCGGGCAATGATATGAGCGGTTTCTTGAGCACGTGCTACCGGGCTTGAGTAGATGTGAGTAATGCCGGCACTGCGCAATTCATACGCGCTTCTTATAATCTGTACTCTACCAATAGGTGTGAGTTCACTCATGTCGGATCGGCCTGCAATAAAGCCCTGTTTGGTATTACTCACGCTTTCCCCATGGCGCATGATGAAGAGTGTCATAGAGGATTATTATACTCGTTCTTTAGCCTATCTATAATGTATTCATTTAATTTGATATCATATTCTTATGAACATATCACTCATCCAAGCCATAGAGATCCTTGATTCTCGCGGCAATCCAACCGTTCGCACTTTTATAACCCTTCATGACGGTTCAGTTCACCATGCATCGGTGCCTAGTGGCGCTTCTACCGGCACCTATGAAGCATGGGAGCTTCGGGATGGAGATAAAGCAAGATTTGGCGGAAAAGGGGTAACAAAAGCAGTTGAGAATGTAAATACCACAATTGCTCAAGCTCTCAAAGGTCAAGATGTGAGTGATCCACGAAAGTTAGATGAAGCAATGTTGAAACTGGATGGCACGGAAAACAAAGCCAATTTGGGTGCTAATGCAATACTAAGTGTAAGCATGGCGCTCACCCGAGCTGCTGCATATGCCAGTAGAAAGCCGCTTTGGAAATTTATCAATGAATATTATATGAGCGGTACAAAGCCATCATTCCCCCGCCTCATGGTAAATGTGGTCAATGGGGGCGCTCATGCCAACTGGAATTTTGATATTCAAGAATTTATGATCATGCCCAAACCCACAAAGCCGACTGAAAGCGTACGTATGGCAGCTGAAATCTTCCAATCGTTGGGTAAAGAAATTAAGGGTCGGTCCCTTTCAACCTTAGTGGGAGATGAGGGGGGATTTTCTCCGAAACTTGCCAGCAACGATGAAGTGTTTGAACTCATAGAGCACGCTGCAAAAGCTGTAGGATACCATCGAAATGAGCACTATGAGTTTGGTGTTGACTGCGCTGCAAACGAATTCTACCACAACGGGAACTATCACTTTCAAAAAACAAATGAAGATAAAACATCTGTGGAATTGATCGAATACTATGCAAATCTTGGTCAAAAATACAACATTCAATCGTTTGAAGATGCATTTGCTGAAGATGACTGGGATGCATTCAGCAAGTTTAATGCCATGGCAACAGAACACAAATTTCAACTAGTAGGGGATGATTTATTTGTAACTAATATGAAGCGGATTCAAAAAGGCATTGATGAAAAAGCCGCAAATGCCGTGCTGGTGAAAGTAAATCAGATTGGAAGTGTGTCAGAAGCCATAGATGCAATAAACATGACTAGAAATGCCGGATGGAATGTGATTGTTTCTCACCGGTCTGGAGAAACAGAAGATGCATTTATAGCCGACCTTGCCTACGGCGTGGGAGCCGACTTTATAAAGACGGGGTCTATGTCCCGGAGCGATCGACTTGCAAAGTACAATAGACTTATCGAAATACAAAATGGAATATAGTACAATGAAGATGTATGGATACACCTGCATCATTATCACTGGGTCCAACCTCAATATCAGCCTCACAAGGGGATCAAATTCCCGTAGATCTTCTGATCTATTCAGGTAATAATAAAACTATTTCTACCGATGCCTATATAACGTATGACCCACAAATTCTTGAAATAACCACGCAGATAGATGGTGGGGACTTATTTCAGTCTGTTGGTGTAAAGCAAATTACTCCGGGAAAAGCATATGTGTATGGTATTAATTTAGATCTGGCTCAGGCCAAACCAATGGAGGGTAATGTTGCGCGCATCTATTTTCAGGCAATTTCTTCGGGAACTACAAAACTTCAGATTGATTGTGTACCATTTAGTGAAAAGACATCTCAAATTGTGAGTCAAAAAGAGGAACTAACCAACATCATTCATTGTGATAGTACGCGCACTCATACTTCAACCGTGACTATTTCGGGAGACAATGTGCTCGGAACAAGCACGGAGAATATGTTCGGTTTGTATAAATGGCATATCAGCGCAGCGGTATTGGTAGCTGTTCTGACGGCCACATTATATATACGTTACCGCAACCTTACCAAACAACTTAAATCAACGTAATACCATGCAAATAGCTACTTCCCTACCAAAGTCGATGAGTAAGAAAAATATCTCTGTCATTGCTACAGCAGTAGGGATACCAATTGTTCTTGCGGCAGTTGTCATGGGGTTTTTTATCATACAAAGTGGTACCACAAGCGCAAGTGAACTTGCTCCAAGTAATGTAGACATACGAGTGCGCGAGGATGGATCGGCTCATGTAACCTGGGAAACGGGACAAGATACCTTGGCAGTTATTGAATACGGAGAAAGTCCGGATGCACTGAGCGAAGTTGCATTTTCTGAACTGGAAACAACATCTCATAATGTAACATTGCCGGGTTTGAAGCCAAACACAAAATATTATTTTCAAATTAGAAGTGGCGACACTGTCTATAATAATGGTGGATCATTTTGGGAGTTCCAATCGAGCGCCAATACAACTTCATCTTCTAAAGATTCATTTCCCGAGGTGTCTAATGCCTCCTCTGGGGCTGAGTTGGTAAGCCCAACAGTAAGCCAAAGTGCCAGTCCTTCTGCAACTATTGCTCCTACTCCATCGCCCATTGCTTCAATAAGTGCTACCCTTACGCCAAGCGCTTCATCAAGTGCTACACTTACGTCCGCATCTTCATCGGTGTGTAAATCGAGCAATTGTATATCTATACTTCAACAATTAGGAAGTCAATGTAATACACAAGATTACGTACAGTGTCTTTTGAATGTCAGTTTATCTATCACGCAAGGAGCCACAAACACTCCTACTCCTACCGCTATTTCTGCTGCAACTAAAAACTCATGTGCTATAAGCTCATTCCAATCAAATAGTTGTACTTCTTGGTTATGGGAAGATATGAGTGCAAAAGAAAAATCATGCTCAGACACGTTCACTAAGTATTTTGTCCAATGTAAAAGTAGTAGTTTTACTTCTAGTGATGCTTCAACCTGGTATTGTAATGAAACCGTAACAAGTAATGAGCTCACACTTCCTTGTGGTACTGCACCAACCCCGGCTCCAGGACAATCAATTTTCTGCCGTGTTCGTGCAGAAGCAGAACTTGGTGGAGATACTAATTCAACTGATTGGATTTACACCAATGGTTCCTGTTCAAGCTATGGGAATCTTTCAAGTGTAAGTAATTGCCAAATTGGGTATATGCAACAAAATGTGTGTGGCGCTTGGAGTTGGAGCCTGAATAACGCTACTGATCCCCAATGTACAAGCGCATTAAATCATTATAAAGTGCAATGTACCAGTAACGGCATTTTTACTACCCCCGGAGCTACTACACCTACCCCCTATTGGTACTGTAATACTACTTCAGAAACAAATTCGCTTGATATGCCTTGTGGAAATGCTTTAACTCCTGCAGATGGTCAAACATTGACTTGTAGAGTACGGCCTGAAGATGCGTATGGCACCGATTCTCATGCAGGAGATTGGACAACTACCACCGCGACATGCCCAACATCAACGCCAACTCCAACCAATACCCCAACACCAACTAACACCCCAACAAATACCCCAACTCCTTAATGCTCGAACTAGGCTCGATTAGATTGCTCCGTACTTTTGGATTGTTAATGCTGCAGATTTGGTAGCTTGTTTCATAGCAAAAGATAGATCACCCGACTGAAGATACGACACAAAAAAAGTTGCAACATAACTATCTCCTGCACCCGTTGTATCTACCACCTTCACTCGCTGAGCAGGTTCTAAATATTTCTTGCCATTATGAATAACCATGGATCCATCAGATCCTAAAAGTGCCAAACCAGATGTATGATTGTCTTTCATGAGCTTTTCAAACGCATCTGATTGTCCTTCTCTCCCCTCCCGTTCTATGCTAAATATATACCAATTGAATTGTGGAATGTATTGCTTGATGAATGATGTATCTCCATGATGTTCCGACAAGTCAGTAAAGTCAGCAATTTTGATGGTAGATGACACATTCATACCTGCAAATACTTCAAAAAAGTGCTTGAATTCCGGCAGGTAAAACGAGATGGCAGCATCTTGAGTAGATATGAATTGCTCATGGATTTTGGAAGGTATAAATTCTGCCATCACCCCCAGGTTCCAGTTTTGATACTGTTGAACTTTGTGATCATCGAGCACAACTTCAATAGATTGTGTTTCTCCTCCTGGAATGATAGTAACATTTTGGATGTTGATATGTTCTTTCTGAAGCATTTTGAGAGATTTTTTACCAATACGGTCATCTCCAACTGCACTTATGATGCTTGCTTGTGCCCCGGCACGTGTGGCATGAATGGCATTATTGAGGGCCATGCCGCCAGGAAATTGCTTTCCAGTTTGAGGGTATACATCAACGCCAATATCGCCTATTGCCGTGTAGGAATGTTGTTTCATAATATTTTCAATTATAATGTATATATGTCACACCTTATACTTGTCCGACATGGAATATCGGAATATAACAAACTGGGCTTGTGGACTGGTTGGATCGATGTTGAACTTTCACCAGAAGGGTACGAAGAAGCAAAACGAGCTGGCACTACCATACAAGACTTCACTTTTGACAAAGCATATGTGGCAGATTTGAAACGCTGCACTGAAACCTTAAAAGAGATCTTGAAGGTGATTGGTCAAGAAGACGTGGAAACCGAAATAACCCCGGCACTGCGCGAGCGCAATTATGGCGACTTGTCAGGGAAAAATAAATGGAAGATCAAAGAAGAATACGGTGAAGAACAATTTATGAAATGGAGAAGAGGGTGGGATGAGCCGATTAATAACGGCGAGTCATTGAAAGATGTGTATGATCGACTCGTTCCCTATTTTGAGGAGCATATTAAACCCGATCTTTCCGCAGGTAAAACCGTGCTCATTGCTGCCAGTGGCAATTCGCTTCGAGCTATGGTGAAGTATTTGGAACAGATACCTGATGATGAGATATCAAAGTTAGAGATAGGCACGGGAGAAGTGTTGGTTTATGAGCTAAATGATGATGGAAGTATAAAATCCAAAGAAACCCGAAGCACCAATCTGAAGAAGGGAAAAGTATGAATAGGTTCAAATAAACTATTGTATACTACGTTTTAATATAAATATGTAGCTTGACATACTACAAATTAATGATAATATGGTACTATATGCATGTATTTAAGCGCGCTATTGAACATAACATTACTGCCTATCTTAAAAATAAGGATACTAAAATCCTGTTCATCTGGGGTCCTCGACGTGCGGGAAAAACGACACTCATAGATAAATATGCTAAAGAACTTGGGGTGGCAAAGTTTAATTTCGATTTCATATCTGATCGGGACAAATTTGTGCCAAGAAAAGAAATGCTTGAAAAAATTGTCAAGGACAATAAAGTAATTCTAATTGACGAAGTACAAAGTTATCCTGAGGCAACAATCATACTCAAACTGCTCCATGACGAGTTTAATGTCAAAGTAATTGCTACTGGTAGCTCTGAACTCCGACAAAAATCCTCTAAAGAATTTGATTCATTGGCGGGAAGGTTTGATGAAATCTATTGCCTCCCCTTTACTATTGCTGAAATTGTAGATAATGAAGATATAAAAGATTCAGAAAAGGAACAACTTAAGAAAAAATTGGCAACTTCTGCACAGATTTGGGGTACTTATCCAGAAGTATATACGAATGACAGCAATAAAGAGACAGCAAACATAGACCTTTTACAACGAATGGTCGATACGTATGTGCTTAAAGACGTAATTGATATATATGAACTGAAAAATCAAAAGCTTGCAAAAGATATATTAACCAAAGTTGCCCTTCAGTTAGGATCTGAAGTTTCAATACGCGAAATAGCAAACTCTTTGGGAGCATATCCGTCTACTGTCTCAAATTATATTGAGATATTTATAAAAAATTACATCCTCATTCCCCTTCCATCATTTAAAACAAATATGAGGAGGGCAGTATCAGAAAATAGAAAGCTCTACTTCTTTGATCTTGGGATTCGAAATACTCTCATAAAAGACTTTCGCGATCTGGAACTTCGCCCAGATAAGGGAGGCGTATTTGAAAATTTTATCATATTGGAGCTTGAGAAGTTGCGAAGGATTACTAATGCAAAAATAAATATGTATTTTTATAGAGAATATGGAGGCAAAGAAGTAGACCTTATTATTGAAGACTACAAAAAAAACTATACCACAATAGAAATAAAGTCGAAAAAGGGAAACATGAGGGATATTTTTCCTCTCAAAAATACATCAGAGATGATACATTCTGAAAATTATTTTGAAAAACTTACATCTCTATTGAAGGAGAAATAAGGATGGATACGAACAGAGGGTCGATGAGTCAGTACCTGTTTTAATTGCCCGAAAGCTGTTCAACCTTCTGTAATGCTATGATATTTTTTGGATCTATTGCGAGAACATTTCTATATTGCTGAAGAGCTAGTTCTTTCTCTTGGATCTGTTCGTAAAATGAGGCGAAGAGGATACGGATTGAAGTGTCTTGAGGATTGGCTTGAATACCTCTGGTATATGATTCTATGACTTTTGTTTTGTTAGGTTGTTGCCTTGTATAAAGATTGGCGAGTTGAATATATGGTTGTGTGCCAGCATTCTCTTGAGTGGTTGATTGCTCATATGCCACAATTGCTTCTTCTAATTTATTCAGTTGTAAAAATACATTACCCAAACCCAGATGCAGGGCAGGATCAGTATTATTTATTTCGATCGCTTGTTGATACTTTAATGCTGCTCTATCATATTCTCCCAATAGAAAATGCGCTTCAGCTTGTTCCTGCAAGAGTTTTGCATTCCCAGGTTGTGCCAAACTATCAATTTCAAGGTTTTTAATATCTGCCCGCGCTTTAATTTCAATGGGTGCCTCAGGGGTAGGTGTGGGAGTGATTTGTTGTTCTTTAATTTGTTTTACTGCTTGATATTGGCGCGTATTTAAATAAAGCCCAGCTGACACTATAATAATGCCAATTATAATAAGTGCAATAAAAATATAAAGTTTAATATGAGTATTCATATGGTACTAGCTATAATCCTTTGCATTGGTCTAAGGAATATGAATCACTTCCATCTGATCCAATACCTCCCCATCCTGAGTTAACTAATAACGCCTTAAGATTCCCGTTGCCGTAAACTTCTCTCAGGTCACAAAATGCTGACCAATTACCTTTAGCTGCAAGTTCAAAATTTCCAGATTGCCTATTCTGCCCTGCCCATGTTTGTAATGAATTATATAAATTTCTGTGTTTTGCATAATAACTACCTCCAACCTGTGCGCAAGCTAACTCAGCATATCCTTCAACTAATGACTGGTAAGTTTTGTTAATATTTTCTTTACTTTGCGCAGCTTTTGTATGCTCTGCAAGTCGTGGGTCATGCTGCGCTTGTTCGTTATGGCATAATTCATGTTTAAAAATATTCAATTGTGAAGCCTCGCTACGTTTTACTCCACCGATACATCTGCCTGTTTCGAGCTCGTCAATAAACCAAAACTGACAATATGGTTTAGTTCCACATACGTCTTTTGATTCAGGAATATCTTCAAACGTCATTGCTACAAAACAATAATTATTCAAATAATTCGATATTGGACCACTTGTTACAGGAGTCTCGTGAATAACGTTTCCATATTTACTTTT
>JAQBTX010000039.1 GCA_027624795.1 bacterium
GTGTACGTCCATGAATAATTATAGTATACAACACCTCTTTAATCAAATCCTATATATCTAATCAAATATCTCAAGCGAGACACAATGTACGCTCCCTCCGCCTTTAATATATTCGCTCATCGGTACGGTATTTATGAGATCAACATAAGGTCTGAGTTCCGCTTGAAGCGTAGAGGATATTCCTTGGGTAAGTACCGCCTTTCCGTCGATATTCATCAGGTTACATGCTAAAAGTTCATTATCTTCTTTTGTTGTTGGGATGATGGTATTAAAGTGATGTTTTAAAGATTTAATCCCCTCCGAAGTTAATGCCTCCATGTTAGCTATCACGACATCTTTGGTTATAGGTGCCACACAGGTATCCAAGTGATAAAACGCTTCATCGGGTAGTTCTAGTGATATGATTTCAACATCAAGATTTTTTTCAATATACGCTTTAGCTTCTTTGGAAGTTCGTTTTCCCCAGCCCAGTATATAGGTATCTTCAAATTTTAATAAGTCACCGCCTTCAAAATAAATACCCTCTGGTAGGGTATGAATAGAATACCCTTTTGTTTTAAAATAGTGTTCGGCTATTTCGGCCTCTTTTTTCCGCTCGTCATATTTAAAATTTGCCCTAATAAAAATATTTCCTTCAGCATGTCCCGTATCCGTAGTAAATACCTGGTCAGGAACATCTTTATTGGGCAAAAGTTCATCATATGGAACATGAAGTAGGTTATACGTTTGTTTTAGTCTTTCGTATTGTTCTTGGGCGAGAGATCGATCTACTGGATTATCAATATCCATCCACGGATTGATCTCGTATTTGATATCATAGTAAGTAGGTGGACAGAGAAGAATTTTTTTCATCTAGTACTAATATAAATAAGAAAATTACAAAAATCAAGAGCATATCTATCAATTTTTTATATATATGACGGATAATATAAAAGAAATTAAACAATTTACGTCAAAATCTGGAAAGAACATCAAATTTCGATATATTTCTCCCGATGATGCTGATATGCTCCATGAGTTCATTAACACAATTTCCAAGGAAGATACGTTTATTCGATTCTCAGGTGAGAGCATAAGCATAAATGAAGAAACAGAATATGTTCAAGATCAGGTGAATAAGAACAACAAGGGAGATGCCGTAAACATTCTGGCAACTCATAATGGTCGTGTTATTGGTTATTGCGGAATCGACAGAAATACCATCAACAAGAAGAGAAGCTTGCATGTGGGGGAATTTGGTTTATCAATTACTAAAGAATTTCGTGATGACGGTATTGGGCATGTATTGTCTCAAACTACCATAGATGAGGCTAAAATAAATATACCAGGTCTGAAGATAATCCAATTAACGGTCTTTGAACCAAATGCATACGCACAACATCTCTATAGAAAATTAGGATTTGTAGAATATGGCAGATTTCCCAAAGGAATTTTATACCGAGATGAATATGTAGATGAAATTGGTATGTATTTGGTGGTTTGAGAAGTTGTCATCCCGCACTTGATGCGGGATCCAGAAAATGTCACAGAACTATTTTATCTATATTTTAGCTAGTAAGAAAAACGGAACTCTTTATATTGGGGTCACATCAAATCTTATTAGAAGAGTCTGGCAACATAAAGAAAAAATTGCTGATGGATTTACATCTCAATATAATGTATCGATTCTTGTTTATTATGAAATGCACTCGTCTATAGAGAATGCTGTTATAAGAGAAAAGCAATTAAAAGCTTGGAAGAGAAAGTGGAAACTCGATCTTATTGAACAAAAGAATCCTCTATGGATAGATTTATATCCAGAAATTATTAGATAACACTGGATCCTGAATCGAGTTCAGGATGACAAAGAATAGCTGTCATGCCAAACTTGATTTGGCATCCAGGGAATTATTCCTGGATCCTGAATCGAGTTCAGGATGACAGATATCAATTTCGGGATGACAAAGGAATTATTTCTTAAATTCTTCCATCATACTAAATACTGAGATGAGGTTTATCATGTGTTCGCCAAGTTCGATCCCAAGTCCTTCGACTCCCATCATGATTTCTTCGCGATCAATTTTTGCGGCAAATGCCTTGTCTTTAAATTTCTTTTTCACTGATTTTGCCTCCATCCCTTCAAATCCAGTAGGTCTCATAAGCGAGTAGGCATACAAAAGTCCAGAAAGTTCATCACATGCTATGAGGGCAAAATCCAGTTGGGTTTTGGGTGGAGTTGTTGTTCGATTTGATCCAAATGCATGAGCGGAAACAGCATCAATTAACTCAGTTGGGTATCCCCAGTCAGAAAACCATTTGAGTGATTCATTCGGGTGTTCATCGGGATGTTTATCATAATCCAAGTCATGTAAAAGTCCGGTTATATACCATAGATCTTCATCTCCTTCATATTTTTTTGCATAACTGGCCATGGCTCGTGCTACCATTTTTGCATGAAGTCGTTGATATGGTTCTTGAACATGTTGTTCGAGGATTGTAAGTGCTTCTTGTTTTGATGGTAGATTTGATATCAAAGAAGATTTCGATTTCTGTGCTGGTTTTTTTGAAGCTTCAAAAGTAATCTGAGGATATAATTCTTTGGTCAATTGATCTACTTCACGGCGCATTTGGGGAAACAACGTTCCTTCACGTGCAGTCACATCTTCAAAAAACCAGAAGATGCGCTCACTATGACCGTAACCACTTACAGGAGGCATACCATATTCAAGCATTTCAACATAGTCAATATCGAGCATTTGAGCTTCATCATCACCAGATTCTCGGAGTTTTTGTTGATCCAAAAATTGCTGTAATTGATATTCTGGGTCATTTATTTCGGTATATCCATTTCCCAGTTCAGATCCTGCCAAGATAATATGAAAGCGCTCAGTAATGCGGGGATCACTGTCTTTTGCTTTCGCAAGCGGAGACATAAATGCTGGCTCATTTACTAAAAATGCTGGGCCAGAGATTTCCTTGCGAATAACTTTCCACAAATTGTCAATAAGTCGACTTCTGTTTATTGCTCCAGCAAGCTCAACTTTTTCTTTTTTAAGTTGAACTATCATTTCGTCTTCTGAGGATGTAAAAATATCTATATTAAATCGCTTTTTTATAGAGTCGGCATAATCTACTTCTTTCCACTCATCGGCAAGATCAAATGTATGACCACGGGTGGTAAAGGTAGTTTTTCCATATACGTTATTTGCAATATGTCGAAGCATGTCTATGAGCATATTCATGTTGTCTTGGTAGTTTGCATAGGCCCAATACCACTCAACCTGATAATATTCTTGCAAATGTTCATCGCTCAATCCTTCATTTCGAAAGTTGGGGCCAATAGTAAATATTTTTTCAAAGCCGGCACCAATCAGTCTTTTTTGATACAGTTCAGTAGAAATTCTCAAGTAAAAATTTTGGTCAAGTGCGTTATGATGGGTGACAAATGGAGCAGCATCAGCTCCGCCAGTTACGTGTTCAAGGACTGGTGTTTCAACTTCTATAAATCCATGATCAAGAAGGAAATCTCGATTTGCTTTATAAAATAATGCTTTCCTCTTAAATAACTCTTTTCGATCACTATTTATTTCAAGATCAATATATCGTCTGCGAAATTGCGCTTCTTTATCTGATAATGAATTTGGAAGGGGTCGAATAGATTTGGCAATGATTTTAATTGATTTTGCAAACAGCGTGATCTCACCTTGTTGGGTTTTATCAAGAGCTCCGGTTACCTGAACAATATCGCCGACATCAAGGAGGTTGAGGTGACTCCATCCCAGATGTCCGTTATCGAGGCTTTCTTCAAGTTGGTCTTTTTGCAGTGCAATTTGTATTTGACCACTTTGATCTTGGATATTTCCAAAGGATAGCTTTCCGTGATCACGAAGTTTCATGAGTCGGCCAGCAAGGGTCATGGATTTACCCTTCATGTCCTCGAAGTTTTCTACAACATGACTATTTGCGTGATCTTTTTTTGATTCAGATGGAAATGGATTGATACCAAGCTCACGGAGCTTTTGCATCTTTTCAATCCGTTGATTTCTTTGACCTATCAGATCGCTTGATATTTTGTCCATGTATATATTTTAACTAATGTCATGCTGAACTCGTTTCAGCATCTTTGTATCTATGAAGATATTATACGTGATAGATTCCGAAACAAGTTCGGAATGACACGAGTTATGCGTTTTTATTTATTAATTTTGATGATTTTGAATTTTAGAGTGCCTGCAGGTACTTCTACATTGACCGTGTCTCTTACTTTTCTGCCAAGGAGTGCCTTACCTATGGGCGAAGTGGAGGAGAGTTTTTTTTCCAAAGGATCTGCTTCAAATTCTCCAACTATAGTATAGGTACTCTCAACTCCATCTTTTACAACCACTACGGTGTTTCCTAAATCGATGCCACTCGTGGCTTGAGTAGATGATACTTCGGCGCGCTTCATAAGCTCTTCAATTTCTTTTATACGTCCTTCCACAAAGGCATGTTCTTCCTTTGCTGCTTGGTATTCGCTATTTTCAGATAAATCTCCCATAGATCGGGCAAGTGCCAGTCGTGTTACTGCTGCTTGGCGCTTACTTCCGGTAAGTTCAGCCAGTTCTGCTACGATTTTGTCATAGCCTTCTTGTGTAAATGGAATTTTAGTTATCATATTTATGCCTAAAAAAATACCCCCTTTGCGTGTTGCCTCAGAAGGGGATCAATGATAGAATAGTACAGTAGTTCGCACTAAATGTCAATGAATTTGAATTGGCCCCATCGTCTAGCGGCCTAGGACGCCAGGTTCTCATCCTGGAAACCGCGGGTTCAAATCCCGCTGGGGTCACCAAATGCATCGCCAGAAGACTTCTTCAAACTATAATCGAACCATTTATCAAATAATATCTAAACTAGATTAGTCGGTAGCCTATTCAAATGATATACTTATCCGAATATGAATCAAAATGAAGATCTTAAAATAGTCATAGTTGTAAGTGCATCTCTCGGAATTGGGATGGCTACAAACCGTGCTGCTGTATTAGCTACTGGACTCGCAGCTCATGTACCCGATATGATTGGCGAGAACCTAACTACAAAAGATGGCTCTGTTCTCCTTGGCTTTACTCAAATACCAATCCCTATTTTGTCATTGAAATCTGAGTTATCTTTTCATGAGCTTGTTAAAAAAAGTAAAGAACTTGAATGTCAAAGCCTCGTATACTTGACCCGCGCTCAAGGATTAAGATCATACCAAGAGTATAAGGATTCAATTGCACAGACTACCGATGCTGATTTAGATATAGATGGAATTGCTATTTGGGGTGATAAAAAATTAGTGAATAAGATTGTAGGAAGTCTACCATCACTAAGATAAATATTTAAATGAGCAATACCTTATATTTTCAAAAACATTGTTCTTTAGATGAATTAACAACAAAGAAAACAAGATTCATTGTAGGCATTCATGGAATCATCGGGTCGTTCACTGATCAAGCTTGGAATACTTTTGTTAATGAAGAATTAGAAATTCCAGAAACTCAATTTGAAGTAAAAGAGCTGATTCAATCGCATACTGTATTGGAATCTGTAAATAACGGCTCTGTAGATGTAGGAATATTTGCATTCGCTAATTCAGGATCAGGAGGATACTTGGCTTCAGTAGAAGCAATGGGAAAATTCAACTACAAGCTCGTAGCTCTTTTTACTATGCCTATTTCAATGTGTATGCTTGTCCACCCAGATATTACTAAAATTGAGGAAATTGAACTATTCTTTGGGCATCCTGTTGCGGTTAGTCAATGTAGAAAAACTTTAGCTGAACGGTGGCCTCAAATTCCAATTGAAATGGCCACAGATGAAATGGATACTGCTTTATCGGCTAAATTATTAGCTGAAGGAAAGATTCCTAAAACATATGCAATATTTGCATCAAAAAGGGCAGCCGAACGCTATGAACTTAAGGTTCTATATGAGGGCATTCATCATGATCCAAATAATGCAACAGCTTTTGCTGTCATTAAACATAAATAAATATTTAAAATCAAGTTTAGTAAACATTGATTAAATTACGTATCCAAGGCAAAAAAAGTTCGAAACAAAATGCATTAGGGTCACCATTGTATACACATACAAAATTGCAGACGGAAGTTATGCTATGAGTATTAACAGCATAAAGCCTAGGCTACCGAATAAGTCCATTAAAAGATCTAGGTTTGTATCCCAAGGTCCAGGGCCTATGTTTTTTTCCTTTAAAAAAAAGTCTAGTCCTAGCTCAAGTAGTTCTCCAACAACCGAAAGGAATATAGCAACTAAAACAGCTAAGATAATCTGCAATGGTTTTTCTAGAATGTTTAAATTCGGTATCGACTGTATAACAATATAAGAAATGTAAGTAATTAGGAATGATCCTATTAAATGCTCTAACCTATTGTAAATAATTCCATGAGAATATAAATCGAAGATGTAAACCAAACTAAATAAGAAAACATAAATAGCACAAGGTATTATCAGTTTTTGTAGTTCTAATATCTTGAAATATGCAAAATACACGAACAGAGAATATATCGCGATATTTAGTAATAACCAGCCACTTGGAATATTAATTATTCCGAGTTTAACTTTTCCAAAAGATTGGAATAGTAAGAAAGCAAACCAAAGATAGATAAAAATAATTGACACTATATTCACATCAATCAGTATCACATTAGATCTTTCCGAATGCAAATTTATAGAATAACTATATACTTAGTATATGCTAACGAAGATAAAGCCAAGAATCTCGCCGGTCATAGATTGGATTGCTAGGCCATTTACTTTCATACACCCTAACGTTTTAAGCTTAATAGGAACAATCCCCTATTTTTTATTTTTCATATTTTTAAAAGAAAATTTGTTTCTTGCACTAATAATTTCTATAGGATTTTCCTTTGACTTCATTGATGGAGCTGTAGCGAGGTTAACAAATAAACAAAGTGCATTTGGAGGTGTTATAGATTCTACGATAGATCGTTTTACTGATGCTTTGTTAATACTATCGTTTGCATACGCTAATCTTGTAAGTTGGGAATTAGCGTCATCTGTTTTAGTCGCCTCATTTCTAATAAGCTATCTAAGGTCTAGGGGTGAACTTGCATCAAATGGAAATCTTAATTTGGCAGTTGGAATAGTTGAAAGGACTGAGCGAATAGGGATTATATTATTATCTATTATTTTATATATATTATTCCCTGCTTTTATATTTCTTAGTTTTAATATTGTAGGAATTGCTTTTGTTTTTGTGCTTATATTGTCTAGCTTTACAATTTATCAACGATTACACACGACATATCATTTTTTGAAAAACAGTTCGAAATGAAATATAAAATTGATTTGCATACACATTCTGTCTTGTCTCACGATGGTGGTATCAGTGAATTGGAATACAAATCTGTGTTAGATGCTCACATTCTCGATTTTGTTGCTATAACTGACCATAACCAAATTGAGTTCGCTTTACAAATGCACGAGCAATTTCCAGAAAAAATAATTGTTGGGGAGGAAATCAAGACAAATGAAGGAGATATAATTGGCTTGTTTTTGACTAAGCTTATCTCTCCTGGGCTTTCTTCTAAGAAAACTGTAGAGCTTATAAAAGATCAAGATGGATTAGTCTATATTCCTCAC
>JAQBTX010000040.1 GCA_027624795.1 bacterium
ACATTGGGAGTACCTGATACAAACCATGACTGTGTTTTAATAACACCTGATAATGATAATGCTGTTGTAGGGGGAAGATT
Source organism: bacterium (assembly GCA_027624795.1). Lineage (GTDB taxonomy): Bacteria > Patescibacteriota > Microgenomatia > UBA1406 > GWC2-37-13 > UBA1450. Next base: position 81 of record JAQBTX010000040.1, read on the forward strand.
GTTCTAAAATTATAACTTTTCTTCGTCTGAAAATTTCAATTAATTCTCCTTTTTGAAATAGGATAGCAACAAGAAGAGCAGACTTCTCTTTTGGATCAATTGTTGAGGTCAAATAGGTTGGAAAGATGGTGCACCATAAAGAGTTCCTTTTACATAAGATATCGTGTATGATTTACACATCGATAGCTAATATGCTTACCTATATACTCTTTATTATCGGATTTGTGCTTCTTATCAAAGGTGCCGACCTCCTTGTTGATGGTGCAGCTTCAATCGCAAAGAAATTACATATTTCAAGTATTGTGATCGGTTTAACTATTGTGGCTCTTGGAACATCTGCTCCAGAAATGATTATTAACGTTCTTTCGAGTCTGCAAGGCAACAGTGAAATTGCCATTGGAAATGTATTAGGAAGTAATATAGCAAATATTCTTTTAATTCTGGGCATATCAGCGGTCATATATCCCATAACTGTTCAGAAAAACACATTCTTAAAAGAAATCCCCTTTAGTCTCTTGGCTGCAATTGTGATGGGATTTATGGCGAATGATGCTCTTATTGATGGAGCGGGATTTTCTGGTATAACCAGAATAGATGGCTTTATTCTTATATCGTTTTTCATCATTTTTCTCTACTACACATTTGGCATCACTAAGTCCAATGAAGACATTGTTGAAGATGCAATTAACGTATTTAGTTATTCAAAGTCAGTACTCTATATAATCTTGGGATTGACTGGTTTAGTTATTGGGGGAAAATGGATTGTTGATGGAGCTGTACAAATCGCAGAATTTTTAAATATAAGTCAGTCACTCATCGGCTTAACCATCGTTTCAATCGGCACCTCATTGCCAGAATTAGCTACTTCTGCCATTGCTGCATTCAAGAAGCAATCAGACATTGCAATTGGAAATGTAGTTGGATCAAATATATTCAATATTTTTTGGGTTCTTGGTATAAGTGCAATTATCCGCCCTCTGCCCTTTGATATCAGCTCAAACGGTGATATAGCGATGACGATATTTGCCAGTGTCTTGTTATTTCTGGTTATGGTTATAGGCAAAAAGAGAGTTATAGAGAGATGGCAAGGAGTTTTTATGATCGCTTCGTATATCGGCTATATTGTATTTTTAGTGTTGACTAAATAAAGTGCGGGTCTCTTTATATTTAACTTATATAATTATTAAAAATAATAACAAGGATAGCTCTATACATTATCCCAATAGGACTTATATATATTTATAAGAATAAATATAGCCAATAAAGAGGAATTATTAAATCTTATAGTAGTGTCCAAGGCATCTATTGATTATTCAGGTAGATAGATTGATGAGAAGCTATAAATTGAAATCAAGCACGAACGTACGAAAATATGAAGAAAGTGCCTCTTTTTTGGACTGTCACAACAACCCGCATTTTAAGTTGAATCTAATTAGCAGAGTCAATCCATGACTGCCAATTCTACAGATTGACCACACTGTATCGCTCTAAATCCTTACTCTCTCCTCCAATTGACTGAGTCATTATCACCGTTACGGAGGAATTATTATTCAACACATCGAATCTCTTGCATCGTTACTATAAGTAATTATTTACATCACTACTCACTTAAGAGAAATCTTGGATTAATCTCTCTTGTGGTGGGTAAATCATCACTCAATCGAGCTGAATTATCCGCTCAAATTATAGTGCTTATTTCTAACTTGAGTGATACAACATAGTAAATGACACAACTAACTGAAAAATATGGGAACTTCATTATAAGTCTTGCTAGGAAGCCCTAAATCAAAGTACATTTTTCTAGAAATTTGTCATTTGCTTCATATTTTAGAGCCTCTGAACATTCCGATTGCCGCACCCACTATTTAATAAGTTCAGTCACTTAATTAAAGCTCTGGTGACTTATATCTAACGGAGCTTTATATCAAGCATTTATCTTGAACTATGGGTTTAAGTATTCTCCTTCAATTTCCTTATAAAATCAGCTACTCTTTACAATATCTTAAACGTCGCTTAATATTATTCTATGCATACCAATACTGCTATTCAAGAATTTTTAGAATACTGTGACCTCGACAAAAACCTGTCACAAAAGACTATTCGCATGTATGCGTATTATCTTCATTTTTTTAACGATTGGTTATGCGCAAAACGTGATAAATCTGAAGTCACGGTTGAGTCAATTATTGACGAAGATATAAAGGCGTATCGACTCTATTTATCAAGCAAATATAAGAATCCTCATAAGGGGGAACTGAAGAGACAAACGCAAAATTATTTCTTGGTAGCACTCCGAAGCTTCCTTCGCTACCTGGCCAAAAAAGGAAAAGATGTACTTGCTCCAGATGTCATTGAACTAGGCAAGCGGAGCGATAGGACAGTCAAATTCCTATCTCCTGCAGATTTAAAAAAACTCTTTGAAGCAGTTGACACCTCAGATGAATCAGGCCTTCGAGACATCGCTATCCTTGAAGTTCTCTTCTCTACTGGGCTTCGGGTATCTGAATTAACAGCACTAAACAAGGAGCACGTAAACATCGATTCCGGTGAATTTGGAGTGATCGGAAAAGGGGGAAAAGCACGCGTGGTATTCCTTTCAAAACAAGCAAAAAATGCCCTCAAATTATACCTAGATAAACGCACGGATCCGTTTAAACCAATGTTTATTCGTTACTCAGGGCCGAAAGACGGAGATGAACTAACTGATGAAAAACGACGATTGTCAGTACGCTCCATTGAACGCATGCTTGAGAAATATCGAAAGCAAGCCAACATTCTATTTCCCATAGGTCCTCATATGCTTCGTCATTCATATGCAACTGATTTGCTTTCTCATGGTGCGGACCTTCGTTCGGTCCAAGAAATGTTGGGTCATAAAAATATTGCAACGACCCAAATATATACCCATGTAACCAATGTTCGACTCAAGGAAATTCATGAAAAATATCATAGTGGAAATGATGAGGAGTAACGTATAATTACCTTATGTTCGCACAATTAAAAACGAACCTTCCTTCCCTCTTACTCTTCATCGGAGTGATAAGTTATATTCTTTACTTCTCTCTTTTTACCATCAATCGATATCAGAAGCTACATGCGCATTACTTCGATTTAGGCATCATGCACCATGCGGTATACAACACTTATAAAGGACTTGAAACCGGTAATGTTGGTCGAATTTTAGAGATTACGAATCCTCATACCACCGCAAATCAGGTAAAACGCATGTCTGTTCACAATGATGTAACACTTGCCCTCATTGCACCCCTCTATTTCATCCATAATGGTCCAGAAACCCTCCTCGTTCTCCAGTCAGTAACCATAGGGTTTGGGGCCTTGTTTATATACTTGATTACTCTTCACATAATTCCCGCAGCACCTAAACGCACATGGTTTGCGTTAATGTTTGCATATTCATATTTATTGTATCCGGGGCTTCAGAAAGCCAATAACTTTGATTTTCATGCCGTTACACTTGCAACTTCGTTTCTTTTGGCTATGTATTACTATTGGTTAAAGAAAAAATATGGTTGGAGCATCTTTTTTGCCCTCATGAGTGTACTTACTAAAGAACAAGTTGGTCTCACTGTAGCAGGGTTTGGTGTGTATGCGTATTTGCATCAAGCAACAGGTGTGAAGCTCTTTTTCGATAAACTTAAGAGTTTGTTAAAATTTAAACGCACATCGATTGCATCCTCATTTATACAATCGTATTTCTCCCCCATAATGATTCTTTTGGGAGTTGGGTGGACTTACCTATCTATGAACTATATTATTCCTTATTTTCGCGGGGGTGAGCATTTTGGTACTTCATACTTTACCTATTTGAAAGATGACCCGCTTCAAATCTTTCCCGTACTCTTTAGATACGAAACATGGCACTATATTTTCATCCTCCTGGCTCCTGTTGGGCTCTTGGCACTTGTCTCACTCCCCCATCTTCTTATTGTCGCACCAGAATTTGCTATAAACATCCTCTCTTCAAACAGCAATATGCGCAATATCTACTTTCATTACAATTCGATTCTCACCCCTTTTATTTTTATTGCAAGCATATACGGGGTAAAAAATATTCTTAATAAAAAATTCACCTCCCCTCTCGCTCCCCTCCTTACTAAGGAGGGGAATAAGGGGTGGTTAAAACTGGCGCACAATAATAAGGAAACTATAGTGCTAATCTATTTAACAGTTTGTACCACCATCTTTACCCTGTACATGAGTCCTCTCCCCTGGGGATTACACCGCGATATGTATCCGTGGCAGCAAGCACCAGCAAAGTTACAAGATGTACTCCTTTGGAAGGAATACTTGAAAGACGATCAGATCAAAGTTTCTGCATCCGGCAAATTGGGTCCGCACTTTACCTCACGACAATACTATTATGACTTTTCTTGGAAATATGAATTTGCCGATTACATAGTGCTTGATATCTATGACGTAGAACATGGATATATGAACCATCTTACTATGCCGGCTTATAAGGACCTGCAAAGCGACTGGCGATATATTAGAATATACAATAACAACGACATAGAGGTTTATAAGAGAATATAAAATATGCTTTCCATCATCATCCCCTTTCATAACGAAAAAGATAATCTCCCCGAGCTTATAACCGAGCTTGAATCCCAACTCCATCATATGGAGCAGGCATATGAACTCATATTAGTTGACGATGGGTCAACTGATGCATACATCACACTCCTTAGTTCTTATTTAACCGACACGATAAAACTCCATGTATTAAATCGTCAGATGGGAAAAGGAAAGGCGCTTGTTGAGGGGTTGAAAAAATCACACGGTGAAATAATTGTGTTTATGGATGCAGACTTGCAAGACGATCCGGCAGACCTTGCGCATTTTTTATCGCAGATAAACCAGGGAACTGATTTAGTTAACGGATGGCGCCATAACAGAAAAGATAATGTGGTCATTAAGATATATTCAAGCCTGGCTGGGTGGGTACTTCGATCGTACCTGAAATCTCCGTTTACCGACATAAACTGTGGGTTTAAGATGTTTAAACGAGAAATTCTTGACGACATTGTATTATATGGAAATAACTTCCGTTTTCTGCCACTTGCTGCTTTTTACGCTGGGTACCGTGTAGGTGAAGTCAAGGTAAATAATCGCAGTCGCGTGCATGGAAGTTCAAAATTTGGCATCAGTAAATTGTTCATAGGAATAATTGATATGTTCTCTGCCTACTTTTTATATCGGTTCGCCGAACGGCCGTTACACTTTTTTGGAAGCATCGGCACGATTTCTCTTGCCATTGGCGGCTTGGCCCTTGCCTGGGTTACCTATGAGCGGTTATTTTTCGGCGTGCTCCTCTACCGTCGTCCTGCACTCCAATATGCCATCTTTTTAGTAATCTTGGGAATTCAAATCATTATGACCGGTGTCATTGGGGAGCTCATTGTGTATCTTCATCATAAAAAGAAGGCATGATCTTGTGATAGCATGAATACATGCTAGGAATAATCGCTGCAATTGTAGCGTATATAGTTTGGGGTGCTGGGTCGCCTATCTTTAAATATGCGCTCACCGATATACCCCCGTTCACCCTTGCTTTTATACGATTTTTCTTTGCGTCAATTCTTTTTTTACCATTTGTTCTCGCCCATAAAAATCAGATCAAAAAAAAGCACCTCAAGAATCTTGTCCTTGGGGCATTCTGGGGGATATCAGTAAATGTAGGATTCTTTTTTCTTGGACTTAAACTTGCACCGAGCATCAATGCAACAATCATTGGATCCAGTGGCTCCATGCTTTTATACCTCCTATCGCTTAAAATTCTTCATGAAAAACCACATGCACAAATTATTCGAGGAATGGGAATCGCGTTTCTTGGAGTACTCATCATCGTAGGAGCCCCACTCATCCAGTCTTTTGAGCTCAGTAGCATATCTGATGGGGTTGGCTGGAAAAGTTTTCTGGGAAACTTGTGTTTTTTGGCAATGACATTGGGTGGAGTTATGATGATGGTTGAAAATAAGCAAATTAACGGAAAAATCCACCCATACACCATAACGGGGATACAGTTTTTTATTGGTTCGCTTGTGTTTATACCATTTATGATTCCCGAGCTTCAATCGTGGAGCTTTTCAGAAATGACTGAGAAAAGCTGGATTGGGATCTTGTATGGCGTGTTCTTTTCATCTGTAATTGCCTATATGTGCATTAACTATGCACTTTCTAAAATGCATGCGCAGCAGATGGGAATTTTTTCGTATATAACTCCTATTATGTCTGTCCTTGTTGCGATTCCCCTTCTGGGGGAGGTTCCCGATATATTCTTTATTGTCGGGTCAATATTTATAGGGGGCGGATTTGTTGTGGCTGAAGCGCATACGAGAAAGAAGCGCAGATGATTCAACTGTCTATCGGGGGAATTATATTGAATTCAACATCCATGGTAATACCACCCTAGGGAGGTGATTTAGTTTCCACAATAGTCCAAAAATCCACTTTTATAAATTTTGCAAAAATAATGAATTAAATTCCTCTTGTTTGTTACAATTACCTCATATGAACACAATTCTCATCACTGGTGCCGGTGGATACATTGGTTCTGTGGCCACTTCCCTACTCCTTTCCCAAGGATACAAGGTTATTGCCCTCGATAACTTCTCTACTGGCTACCAAGGCCCCTTAGATATGCTCAAACAGAAGTATCCAGATATGCTTACCGTATACGAGGTTGATTTAGCAAGTGACTTGAATCCCATTTTTGAAAAAGAGCCTACCATAGACGCCGTGCTTCATTATGCTGCCAAGTGTAGCGTGAATGAATCGGTTCAGCACCCCGAATGGTATTTTACCAACAATACCGGTGCAACGTTGAACTTTTTAAAACATCTTATAAAATACAATATTAAAAACCTTGTGTTCTCTTCCACCTGTGCGGTATATGGTGAGGCTGAATATGTGCCTATCGATGAACTTCATCCTACCAAGCCGGCAAATCCATATGGAGAAAGCAAGCTTATGTCTGAAAAAATGATTGATTGGCTTGGAAATCTGTATGGATTTAATTATGTGGTCCTGCGCTACTTTAATGTCTGTGGCGCGACTGATGATGGAAGCATTGGAGACAGTAAACACCCATCACCACATCTTATGCAAAATGCTGTTCGTGGGGCACTTGGGATTGAACCATTCAAACTCACCTGTGGCACATTTGACACTCCAGATGGAACACCGATTCGTGATTATGTAAACGTGGTAGATTTGAATACTGCTCATTTACTGGCCCTTGAATATCTTCTTAAAGGCGGTAAGAGTGAAATCATAAATCTCGGTACTGGGGACGGCAATA
>JAQBTX010000041.1 GCA_027624795.1 bacterium
GGTATTTACTATTTATAATCTTAAAATACTGATTTACTTAAGAATACACTACCGCCCGCTGGTACCACTTATTCGTATATCTTAATCTAGTTCCTTCTAAATCCTCCTACTATATATCTGTAGCCCAGTGAAAACGGGCTATTACACCCCTCCATTGTATAAATCTTTCTAAATCATTACAATAGAATCCAACGTTTGCTGGTACAACAGGTGGTACAACGTGGAAAAAACAGACAAGAAAAGTCGCTCTATAAGCTCCGCTAAGGCCGTACAAGAAGCGAAACATTCTGGCGGCAAGTGGGATGACCGTATTCAAGTTAAAGGCGTAACGGGGCTGTACTTAAACATTAAGCTGTCCAATTCAAGGTCTTGGATATATCGCTATTCAATTGGCGGTAAACGCATGTTGTTGAATTGCAGCGAAATTTGACCCAGTAATTGTATTTAACTTTGACCCCCAAATTACCAGCAAGCCAGCTAAAACAGCAACAGGTAGTGGGTTAACTTTTCGATGCAAAAATCGTCGAAAGTGGGTCAATCTGGCGTGCAATTCAACATGTATTGAGTTTGTTCAAGATAAAGTAACTTTGTTAGATGCTATTACGGCTGGTCAGACAATCACTGTCTTTTTCAATATCAAAGGACGAGAATACAATGGACGCTATTTCAATAATCTTCAAGGATGGCGCATCGAGGCCGAAAAGCCCGCACAGCCCAAAGTAGACAATGTTGAACAAGAATCAAATCCCACAACCCCTATAGGTCTGGACGACTTTGAGGAGCCACCGTTTTAACTAATACTAAGAGATCGTTTATAATCAGCGTAAATTAACGCTGCTAGCATAAAATGCTACTTATGATTGTCAGCGCACCATACATATATGCGCTGCTTTCATAGATTACTCTAACTGGCCTAGTTCTATCTATACGTTCATAGGTGGTCTGATCCACGAATTTAAAATGTGACTCCTGAACACCCCTCTACAGCATGATAATTTGTAAAAATGCGATCTAGTCACTTCCATAATTAGTCCACCAAAAATTTATCTATTCCCGTAGATACATTATTCTCATTTTTTATTGAAACTTCAATTTCTGAGACTTTTCCTGTCGCTACATCTTTAAATGAAGCTTTTATTATTTGGTTCGCATCATAGGAATAAGTGACTTCGATTTCTTGATGTTCCAGACGATTCGGCGGCAGCTCAAGCGCAGACTCACTAATTATTTTGACGAATCGGGGATTAGTTTCAGGACTTTTTGATTCAGTGATCGTACATGTAATAGCTGTTTGGCCTGCATGTAGGGTATAAAAGCTTTTCTTTACTTCGCACGGAATCGACTCGCCCTTATTTATCAGAATTGAATTAGCTAGAGACTCACCCTTAGATTCGGAATAACCGATGGAAAGTGTTCCTAGGTATGAATTAGTTTTTTCAGATACCTTCAATTTGCTAACGGACTTTTTCTGAATCTCTGATAATCCGGAACCATCGCTTTTATATGCGGCATAAAGAGCTGCTCCAAGCGCAACAACTTCGTCAACATTAACCGACGCAACAGGATCCTGCCCAAACACCTTCTTGACCACGTCCATGACCACCGGGATACGCGTGCTTCCGCCAGCGAGTAAAACAGAAGTGACATCGCCTGGCACCACGTCAGCTTCATCAAGGGTTGTTTCACACATCATTTCAATTTGTGCCATAAGGCTCGATATCGCTTCTTCGAATTCAATCCTAGTGACGTCAATTAATTCTCGACCTATCTCTGCGCCGGCTTTTTTTCGCCCTGTTAATGACTTCTTCTCATCTTCGGCATCATTGATCGAATAGTCTTCATATGTCAGGACCTCCCCTGTTGCTTTTTTATATTTTTCAGCAACCACCCCCCATAAGGCGCGGTCAAAATCATCACCACCAAGTTTATGAAGGCCGTTAGAAGCGATGACGTCTACATCGTGGCCGTTTACTCGAATTACGGACACGTCAAAAGTACCGCCCCCCAAATCGAAAACAACATAGGTTCCCGACAGCTCGCCATCTGACTCATATGCGTAGTACAGCGCTGCAGCGGTAGGCTCATTCACTATATATTTGACATTGAGGCCTGCCATGCGTGCTGCCTCCATCGTCGCGTCTCTTGCTTCATTTGAAAAATTGGCAGGAATCGTAACTACGGCTTCTATAATTTCTCCGCTTTGAGTCTCGGCTATTTTTTTCATTTCTTTCAGTACTGCAGAGCTCAATTCAGTTGGAGAAACACTGTCTCCAGCAATTTGGTAGATTGTACTCGAGCCCATATCCCGTTTAAATCGTGCAACGGCCATTGAATCGTCAGTACCCCATTGTTTCCGAGCGAACTCTCCAACGACTATTTCACCCTTCTTATTTTTCGCAACGACCGACGGGGTTATATTATCACCTTGATCATTTTCGATTATTTTTGGCCTTCCACTATCATCAATATATGCTACTGCAGAAAATGTGGTCCCAAGGTCGATACCAATATAGTTTGCCATTTAGTTACTCTCCGGCTCTGTATTTGAAGATAGTCTGTAGATTGAGACTTTCGCAGAAACAACGATCTGTTTATCAATCCCACCGCTAATCCTATATCCCATTTTCTCAGTTGTAGCGATTTGGTAATCCATTTTTGCATCCTCGGTTTCGACGATTGTCGGAGAGTCTGCAACCTCACCGCCAAGCTCTCGAAAATCGTCTCCTACAGTGACTGCATATTTCTCAATTCCACATTCTTCAAGCGCATCGTCCAATAGCCGAACTAAATACTTGTAATTCTTTTCCTCTAAACCACCCTTTGACTCTGCGTGAATTTCGCTTAAAGCTTGAGATACTCGTACGAACCGCTTAATGAATCGGGAAAATATTTTGCTATCATAGCCTTTTTTTAGACGGCTAATTTCTTCGTCTCGTAGAGTTAAAGCTTGTTGTAGCGTCAAGAAACTCTCTAGCAGAGACTCCGCTTTCTCTCGCTGTGTATTTGTCGCACTTGCTACTTTACCCAGTGTTTCTAATGTCTGTTTATTCGTTTTTTTAGTTATACCAACTAAATCAGCTATGACAGCACCCCATCGCTCTGGGACAAGTGCAGGGCCATTTTTTAGATAAACAAGTCGCATAAAATGCATCCAGAAACTAATTCCGAGGCTTAGCGCAAGAAGGAAACCAAGAACTCCGACGACTACCCATGACTCTAAGGTTATCGTTAAGCCAAAGCCAGGAGAGACTACAATCATAGCTAGATTTATGAGAAGCAAGGCGATAAGCAGCGCAGCAGCTACTGCGGCCAAAACAACTTTTATCGGTGCAATTATTTTTTCTTTCTCAGCCTCTGCTACACCACTTGAGACCTGTGAGTCCATACCGGGCTCTGGTGCTGCTGAGCTTTCAAGGACTTCGATCTCTTCTTCATTTTTAATGATTTTCGGAGGGATATCGCTCAAAATTTACACCTTTTGGTAACCTGACCTATTTAGGGTCATGGTGTTCTCCTTAACCTAGAGAGGCAACAAACAGAGAACTATAGGAATTGGGGTTTTTGATAATTACCACTGTATAACAGCATCCTCGATACACCCGCCTAGAGCATGCAAGATAAGTCCAGGACTTGCCCTCTACTGACCTTGAAATTTGAATGGGACTTTGCTTGTGAGTTTCGTACACGTTCCATAACCACTAATTACAAAGCCTCCCGTCAGGTTAATACGTATATGACCAAGATAAAACCTTTGAACTGAAATTTCTTGTACTTGCGTGCCTACCATAATGGTTGTCGGTAGGTGAAAAAGAACTCCATCCCATTTCCCACACTCTACCTAGCCCGCATATCTCCTGGATACCCCCCCCATCTTGCAGGAGGATGGTTCCATCTCACCCCCTTACATACTATATTGGACGGACGTTCAGTAAAATTTTAGATTTACTATGAAACCTCTCATCTCTACATTTACTCCCCCCACTGCTACGGGATTGAAAGGTAGTAGAATATAGCGGTGGTCAAGCAGTGCTTATGGAGACTCTGGTAGTTGATGAAGAAGCGGTAAAAAGGATTAAAAAAATAATGAAAACCCTCATAAAAATAATAATCTTTAACTTGGTTTTATCTAATTTATTACCTGTGATTGCGCAAGACGTTACATTAGTTCCATATAATGACACCATAGATTTAGTTTCCGGATTTGATGATGATCCACTATTTTTTAGCGCTATACCAGTTGGTTCTTTGGACTCAAGTGGGCTTGGAAATAACTGCGTAGGTTTTGTAAGTGGTAGGCCGGATTTTCGCGTAAATTATATGAGCGGAGAATATCCCTTGAATTTTGCTGTCGTGAATCTGTATGAGACAGATACCACGCTCGTAATTAATGACCCAAGTGGCAATTGGGTATGCAATGACGACTTTCAACTGATAGATCCTGCCGTTAGTTTTGACGATCCTGAAAATGGAACATATGACGTATGGATAGGAAGGTATGATTTAGACGAAACAAGCGAAGAGGTCGCCTTATTCGTGACTGAAATGGACCTTGAAACGTTATATGGAATGGTTGCAGATGCACTTTCTGGGATCAGTGATGAGGAGCCATCTTCGAGTGTTATGATTGGGGAATCATCTTCGGGTGTTATAGAAGTGGTCGGGTCAATACTGACGGTCATTATATTCTGGGTTGGCATACTGTTCGTATTTAATATGATCAGGGCCGGCGGTAGAGCAGTAAAAAAGGCAATTACCGGGAAAGAAGTATATCTCGGCCCCGCTGAGCTTAAACTTGTTGGAGATACAGTAGGTGATGCTGGGCATAAAATATATAAGCTAATGTTTCGTGGAGAAATCCCTAATACTCGAAATATGAATATATCTTTTGCTGTTTCGGCCTTCGCTTCAACAAACGAAACTGATAATTTACGCACCCTAATTTCAGTTATCGATGCGGCTCGAGAACCGGGCACCCCTGCTTTTGGCATAGTCGGCGACCTGGGCCATGTGACCACAGGATCAGCATATACTGATTGGATACAACTGGGCGCTATCATTCCTGATTTTGTTCAACCAGCTCAATCTGGCAGCGGGACAATAACTCTTTTGCTTCGTATGTTTGACTCATCTTCTCCTCCTGGTATTCGGGGTGGCTACTCAGATGGAAAGGGTGACGTTATTTTAAATCTCGAAGCTCATTTTCAGCATAATTTTATCGAGAAGGGGTACGAGGAAGAAGCGAAAGATAGAGAAGAATCTCAGGCTTTATCATTAAAAATTGCCGTCGCGATTGCAATGGCCGATGGATCTCTCGATGACACGGAAGGCGACCTATTGAAAAGGTGGATAGTTAAAGAGGTCTCTTTGTTTTCAGAAAGCAAACAGGCCGAGTTAAAATTAGTGTTTAACAATGCATTGAAAGAAGCTTATGCAGATGGACAGAGTAATAAGCTGGCGCTAACACCGCTTGTGGATAGATTAAGCATAATTGGTGAGAAGAAAGCTAAGTACGATGCCGTCGAGTTATGTCTGGATGTCATGGCGGCAGACGGAGTTGCGGACCCTGAAGAGATGAAGATTATTCGAAGTATCGCTAGTAGTCTTGAGCTTAATATGGAAGAAATTGAGAAAATGCGTGAAAAAGTAACGCTCAGTCTATCGTCTTCACTAACATCGGAAGCTGGAGTCGAATCGTTGGTTGGAATCGAAGAAGATTGGGCGGTTGAGGAAAAAAAGAAACATTTACGCGCCGAGTTCCAAAAATGGAGTAACCGACTAAATACGCTTCCGGAGGGAGAGGAGAGGGAGTCTGCTCAGGAAATGCTTAATACAATAGCAGCGTTAAGGAAAAAATATGGGTGACCTTAACCTCGCTAGAAATATAGCAGCTCGCATCAGGCTATCTGAAGACATAGCAGGGTCTTCGTTTGAAGCTCAGGGTTTTTCAGGACGCGAACAACACAAAGATTCTATGCTGCGAAACGGGCTTTTGATTAGCGCCTCTGTGACTCCTAATTTAGAGGACAGACTAACAGAGGTCTGCAATAGACTTCATATTCCACGTAGTTGTGTAACCGCTTTTGTATTCAGCAGTCCTCAAATACAAGCCGATTGCCTCGTAGATTCAGATAGTACTTGTGTCTTACGATTTACATCTGGACTGGTCAATCTCATGGACGATAAGGAATTTCAGTTTGTCGCGGCACACGAGTTAGGGCATTTTCTTCTCGGCCATGGAGCGTGTTCTCAGTATCGAGGAGATGGCTCCACTGAAGGATATATGATCCAACGTGCGGGTGAACTCTCAGCGGATCGCATTGGTTACCTTGGAGTTAATAGTCTCGACGAATCTATACAATCTATCATTAAGGCAGTCTCTGGTCTGGACGAACGTTTTCTTCGGTTCGACGTCTCTTCATTTCTTGGTCAGGCAGGTATGCTATCGAGTCCAGGAAAAGGAGAGTCTCGCAACAGCACACATCCATCAATGCTAATCAGATGTCGAGCACTGATGTGGTTTTCAATGGTCGTCAAGTCTATGGACGATCTTGAGAAACTTAGCGAGCTGGAGATCAAAAGAATCGACAAAAAGGTAACTACTGATCTTGAGAAATACGTTGATGGTCAGGTAAGAGCAAGGAAAGGTGAGCTTGAGCAGGATATTGCACTTTGGAAAGCCTGTGTGCTGATTCTTCATCAGGGGTCGTTTAGAAAAGACGTACAGGAGCGGATGAAGCAGAGCCTAGGTCTTGAAAACCTCAATGGCTTAAAGTCATTTTTTGATATGTTTGAGGCAGGTGAGCTTTTGACTGAAGCAAATTCAAGGCTAAAGGCCTCCCTCGAGAGTGCCTATCAAGAGTATCCACGTTCTGCCTCAGACATCGAAGAAGCAGGATTTCGATGCGCATACTCGATAGCACCTTCGGAGTAATAACTGGCCGTGACTTGCACATCAAATATTAGCCCACCAATATTTCCGGGCTATATAGCAGCATCTATTCGTATTTTGGGGAAGTTATTCCCGAGTCATGTAAGTGAGCTGGCAATTTCCGTAGTCACTTTACGGATGAGCTAAGACTTACTCTAAAAAGAAATCGTCAAGCAATTTTCGACGGTCTACAGGCGAAGGCATTAATTCTGGATCTCTTGGAACTAATTCATAGCTGTCCGTATAGGCGGATCCCTTCGATGATATCAGGTCAGATAAAGAGACATTGTTGAATTGCACGCCAGATTGACCCACTTTCGACGATTTTTGCATCGAAAAGTTAACCCACTACCTGT
>JAQBTX010000042.1 GCA_027624795.1 bacterium
GATGTATTTAATCTATAACATCCCCCGCCCTATCGGGCACCCCCTTCATAAGGGGGATCTTCTGAGGAATTAAATAATTACTGAGCATTCGCTTTCCTCCATCGGTAAATAATGATTCAGGATGAAATTGAATTCCTTCAATTGGATATATGTTATGACGAATTCCCATAATCTCATTGGTGTCAGTAGAAGTTGCCGTGACAGTGAGTTCTGGTGGAAGTGACTGGCGATCTACCACCAAGGAATGATAGCGCATCACTTCAATGTTTTGAGGAAGCCCTTCAAACACTCCTTTTCCATCGTGAGTAAGAGTGCTGGTTTTCCCATGCATGGAACGTTTGGCTTTTATAACATTTCCACCAAAATAATGCCCTATGCCCTGCATCCCCAAACATACACCCAACACAGGCGTTGTAATACCAATCTGAGTTATAACATCAGCGCACACTCCAAAGTATGCCGGATCAGATGGATCACCCGGTCCAGGTGATATAATAATGCGATCAAACTTCTTTTGTTTAATTTGTTTTACAGATATCTGATCGTTTCGCTTTACCGTAATATCCGGATCTAATTGATTTTCCAATAAAATCTCGCCTACATATTGGTATAGGTTGTAAGTAAACGAATCGTAATTATCTATAATTAAAATTTTCATGACTGTTGTATGCTTGTCATGCTGAATTTATTTCAGCATCTTTATAAGATCATGAAACGAGTTCAGGATGACATAGATAAATTAAGCGCTTCTTCCATCGCTTTTAACTTCTTTTTTACTTCTTTATATTCTTTTTCAGCAACCGAATCTGCCACAATTCCGCTTCCCGCCTGAGCAAAAGCTTTTGATCTGGAGATGAAAAGTGACCGAATCGGAATCGTAAATGTACAATCGCCGTTAAATCCAAATTGTCCCACTGCTCCTCCGTAAGGGCCCCGTGGCTCCTTCTCTTCATGGAAAATAACTTTCATAGCTTCAATTTTAGGTGCTCCCGTGAGTGTTCCAGCCGGAAAATTTGAAGCTAAAGCACTAAACATTGTTTCTTCTGGTCGGATCATACCGGTTATTTCACTGCTCATATGTTGTACATGGCTAAATGATTTAATGTCCATTAACCTATTCACTCGAACAGTATTAAAACGAGCAACTCGCCCCATGTCATTTCGATGCAAATCTACGAGCATCTGATGTTCGGCTCGCTCTTTTGAATCACTCATGAGTAAACGCGCAAGCTTGCGATCTTCAACATCAGACGAACCACGCCCAACAGTTCCTGCCAGAGGAAAGCTTTCCATCAGACCATTTCTCATTCTAAAAAGCAGTTCCGGACTTGCGCCCATCATTTTTTTCTCGCCAAATTTCAAATAGAACATGTAAGGAGAAGGATTAACTTTACGCAGTTTAGAGTAGATAGATATGGGGTTGCCAGAAATATCATAGTGGGCTTTCATCCCTACAACTGCTTGAAATATGCGACCATCAACAATATCTTTTTTTACCGAAGTAACAATGTCCGCGTGGCGCCTTTTGGTCAGAGAATATCCATTAAATGTTACCTTACATTTTTGTTTGGGAATAGGGCTACCGATTAATGATTTAACTTCTTGGTATCTATTTGTATCGTAGTAAAAATAAAAAAGCTCATCGGTCACTTTATCGTACACCAGTCCGTCAGTATAAACGCCAAATAAAAATGTTTCAAAATCTAGGTGCTTAGTAAGATTGATTGCTGGTTCCATATAATTCATTGATTCATATGACAGGTACCCTACTAATCCGCCCGCATATTGACGGGAAAGAATAGTGGTCGGCATCATATCTTGAAGAGCCAAATAGGGATTTTTGGATTTGATTGTATTTGATGAAATGAAAGATGATGGATCAAATCCAATACTCGAATACCGCGATTCACTGCTTTGTTCACCGAGCGATTCGAGCAAAAAGCAGGTTTCATATTTCTGCTCTATGGCTTGAAATAAGGCATAAAAATCCACGTCTTCCGCAACTTTTTTGTAGTGTGGTTTTTGGGTTAGTGATATGGTTGGTATTTTCATTTTGAATTATATGTTTCATGATATTGATTTAAAATTCCCCTTCTGAATCTCCTTACTCCCGCGTGTTACCGTAGCTACTCCCACGCCGAGCTTTTCGGCAATTTCATGCTGTGGCAGACCGGCTTTAAGCATCTTTATGATGTTTAGGCGTTGAACTAATTCCTCTTTTTCTTTTGGGGTAAGAATTCCATTCAATAAATTCTCCATATCTTTGGGAGACGATATGGATGCAAACAAATCCACCAACTGTTTAAATGATGATAATGACATGGATACTAGTATACTAGTAGGTTAGTATCTTGTCAAGTAGTTATTTATTGGTTCCTCACCGCATTCTTTACATCATGCACTACTTTGGTTATGTCTTTCCCTTCGCGGGTGATGACAATTCCTTTCCCTTTGGTAGGTATAATGTGCACTCGTATACGGTACATGCGCTCATTCTTTTCTTCCTCATAGCTTACCTCAGCACTTCGTATATTTGGAAGCGACTGTATATGCTCTGATACAAATTTTTCCAAATCGCTTACAATAAGCTTTACAGGGTGTGATGTTTGATTGCTTGATATATTGACGAGTTTACTGGTAGATGGTTTCGTAATCATACTCAAAATATCTTTAGTTGTTACAATACCCATTGGAAGTTGATGCTCATTTGTTATGATGATGCTTCCAATCCCCCGATCGAGTATTAGATCAATTGCTTCTTTGAGCGTATTGCTCGTCTTCAAAGTAAGAACCATCGTCTTGGCATAATTTTTCACTTTCTTTTCCATTACGGTTGAATGCTCTCCCCTACTTCCCTTGCGAGACGATTTGCTCGGAGCCATAAGAAGGGGTATGAGGTCATAGTGACTCATAATTCCCTTAAGCTTTCCAGCCTGGTCTACAACTACTATTTTTGATGTTTTGAATTCTTTAAACAGTGCCATCGCTTTACTTATGCTATCATCCATCTGCACCGTGATTACACGCCCTTTTTGAGTGTGTTTCGCATTAAGAAGCGTTGTGTTTGCTATCTCCATAGTGCGCATATACATGAGAATGCGTCTGGCTGAAGTAATTCCCATAAAGCTCCCATCATCTTCAAAAACTGGAAGATAGTGAACTTTTGATTCATTCATGAGTGTTACAATTCGATCAAGTGAATCGGCTCTGGTTATGCGTGGCGGATGAAAGAGAACGTGAGAAATTTTGGTGCTTCCCTCATTTGCAGAAGATTTTATGGATGTGTAGTAGGGATTTATGATACCTACAAACTCATTGGAATCGTTGAATACAAATGCCGCATCATGAGAGCTCGCCAGTTTGGAAAGAGTACTTGAGAGCGTATCATTGGGAGAAGCTTTTATAACATTGGTCGTTTTCAGGATCTTTTCAATATCTTTCATAGAATATGGTTCCTACTGTCATCCAGAGCGTAGCGAAGGATCCATGTTCCCTGGATTCTTCACATTCGTTCAGAATGACAGGCAATTGATAATTATTCCTAACTCTTAAAATAGCGTTCCGCTGCTAAACTCCCATTTGCGAATATGTAACGTTGGAGCAAGCGAAATCATCTCACCTTCAAAACTAGCAAGTTGGGTTAGCTTATTTTCTATAGCTACTACATTATTAAGCGCCTTCGGAATACTTTGATTAAAGCGCAAATTCATGACGGGTTTGACGATTTTCCCGTTTTCGATGAGGAATGTGCCGTCGCGCGTCATACCAGTAACGTTTAAGGCTTTTGGATTTAACACGCGCACATACCACAACCTGGTAACTAACAGTCCCCTTTTCACGCTTCTTATCATTTCGTCACGCGTTTTGTCTCCGGGTGCAATATAAAAATGCAGGGGAATTGGTCCCATGGTGTTTGGTGCAGGAAGCGCATGACCAGTGTTTTTGGCTCCATATTTTTTGGCATAATACGAATCGTAGGCAATGTTTTTGAGGATCCCCTTTTCTACAAAGGTAATTTTACGTTTTGGCTGCCCTTCAAAATCAAAGGGCATTGGGAATACTTTTTCATGAAATGGATCGTCGATGAGCGTGATATTGTTGCCAAATACTTGTTTGCCCATCTGACCGCTCAGTGGTGATGCATTTTCATGATATATGCGAGCGTTTGGCCCGTACCATTGTAAAAATGCCATCATTTCTGAAACTGCTTGTGGCTCAAGGATGACTTCATATTCTCCCGGCTCGATGCTTTCAGGGTCTTTACTTTCCAGAGTTTTTTGTACCGCAACTTGTCCCACGGTTTGTGCATCTACTTCAGAAGACTTTCGCGCTACATCGGCGGCAAATCCGCTCGAATTTTTGCCCAGTACTATGGTTGAGAGATTACAGGATGACCCGGCGTGGTAAGCCCACACGCCAAGCGAGTTTGCTACAGCAAATTCAGACACATCGTTTGCATACGCACCACTGGCAATGAGTCCTTCAGCTTGTGCTTGCTTTATAACCGTGTGAACCGAAGAAGCCATCTCCTCTTCCGTAGCTTTAAATACCTCTTTGTCAACCTCGGGAGTTGACAAGGGCGTAGGAAGGCTCTGAAAGTTAGGATCCGGACTCTGGAGCTTCGCAAGGGTAGATGCCCGTTCCACTACATCTTTAAGCGACTCCTTATCAAATGCATTGGTAGATGCAACGCCGATTTTCTTGCCGTAAATGACACGGACAGAAATACCCAAATTATTCCATGCCATATTTTGATGTATGTGATTATTGGCAAAACGGGTGAGCGCGTCTTCACTCACAGATAGCAGCACTTCAGTCTGATCAGCTTTGGAAAGCTTCAGTACCTTTTCCGCTATTTTTTTGAGTTTTGTTTGTCCGAGCATAATCACCACTTTACCACTCCAACTTTTACTTTTTTAAACCGTGATGGGCTGGCTCCATGACCTGTGTACATCACTTGGCTTGGCTGACCTTTGCCACAATTGGGCGTACCCCACACGGTCCATTCGTCACGACCACATATGGCATCACAACTATTCCAAAATTCTGGTGTGATCCCTTGATAGGTAGGATTTTTTAACATTCTCCCGAGCTTTCCCTCTTTTATTTCCCATGCTATTTCAGTGCCAAATTGAAAGTTATAACGTTTGTCATCGATACTCCATGAACGATTAGTAGACATAAAAATGCCGTACTTTGTGTCGGCGATTAATTCATCTAAACTCCATCCTTTTCCGGTCCCCTCTTCACCTCCCGGTTCCAGATTTATGTTGGTCATGCGAATCATGGGGAGTCGATTCCAACTTGATGCACGAACTGTACCATTCGATGTTCTATTTTGATATTTGGGATTTCGATTTTGTAATTTCTTTACGGTATCTCGTGAGGTTATATAGTCTTGAAACATCCCTTCTTTCACCAAATAGGTGCGCTGTGCCGGGGTTCCTTCATCATCATATGCAAATGTTCCCAAGCCTCCGGGTATCGTGGCATCAGCAGTGAGATTCACAATACTTGATCCATATTGAAACTCATACAATTTTTCAGGAGTCAAAAAGCTTGTTCCGGCATATGAAGCTTCGTATCCAAGTACCCGATCAAGTTCCACGGCGTGACCACAGCTTTCATGAATCTGAAGTGCCAATTGATTACCATCCAAGATGATATCGAATTCTCCCGTGGGACACGTGTCTGCAGACAATAATTTCACCGCTTCCTCTGCGATTTGTGGTGCGTGGCCCACTAAGTCGAGGCCACGCACGAGTTCGTACCCTCGTGTTTGGTTTTGTCCGCGAAATGAATTGGGGTATGATCTGTTTTGCAAATCTGACCCTTCTACCGCAGTTGCCTCGATGCCGGCACCGGTCCATATGATTTCTTGATCTATTTCGGAACCCAATGTTGATACAAAATATTTATGTTCTTTGTTTGCATGATACATGGCCTGGCTTACCGCTATCTTTTCGCTTACCCGCTGAGCATTGTCTGCTTTTAAGAGAAGTTCCATTTTTTCCTCCATGGGAACCGTGAAAGGATCTTCTTTTATGGGAGTTTTATAGGTATCTTTTATAGGTTTCTGATCGTCAAGTTGTACGTCATCTATTTTATATGGTGCGGATGCTGCAGCTATGGACATGGCTTTTTTAATCGTTGCATCTATGCCAGATTCACTCATGTCATGACTTGCTGCAAAACCCCAGACCCCATCTTTGAGAATGCGCACATTGTATCCCAGCGAATGATTTGATTGCAAGGCTTCGACGACGCCGTCTTTTGTGGCAATATCTTCAGAATTTTGATTGACTATCCGAACATCTGCATAAGTGACTGAGGAGGGAATTTGAGCAAGTATATTTTTAGCGTCCTTTAGCATTTACCACATTATAGCTCATGAGTAGTATTTTGCAAATAAATTTTATAAAAAATCTAATGCATCTTGACAAAAGTAATGCAAGATGCTAAAGTTAATGCATATGTACACAGTTACAGTGACCTCACAAGGTCAGATAACCATTCCCGCAAAATTACGACGCGAACTTGATTTAGATCGAGCGACTCTTTCTGTTACTAAAAATGATAAGGGTAATATTGAATTTGAAAAGATTCCCGACTTCTTATCTCTTGGTGGTTCTCTGAATAAGTATGCAAAAAACATTAATAAAGGACTATCAAGTGAAGAAATACGTAAAAGAGAGAAAAAGGCTGTTGAAGAAGGGCGAATAGAGGACTACAAAAAATCATTAAAACGAATGAGCAACACTCTTATTATTGTCTAACATGCATGATACATATTATTTAGATACGAATTTTATTATTAGCTATGTATATAGAAGAAGCAAAAAGCAGTACAACTTTGCAAAAAATTACTTTGAAAAGGCAAAAAATCAAGAAATAAAACTTATACTTTTACCAGAAATTATTATAGAAACAGAGTATATTTTAAGGAAATATTACCAATTAAATCGTCAAGAAACTATTGAAATAATTTCTTCTCTTGCTCAGTGGCCATATGTCGAGCTAGATCAGAGAAAAGCAATCCTTGACGCTTTCAAAAACTATTCACAAAAAAATATTGAC
>JAQBTX010000003.1 GCA_027624795.1 bacterium
AGGATCCATGTATTGTCAGAACATGGATTCTTCGGTCGTCGCTCAAGCTCCTACTCAGAATGACAGAGATGCTTTGTCATAATCGAATTGATCCATACGGAATCTTTGCCAACATTTCCACCACCCATACAATAAATTCCAACAATGGGTATACGAACCAAGAAAGCACAAATCCAAACTGCCAATGAACTAATCCCGTCACGATCGTGAGCATTCCCAGTATCATAATGGGAGCTATCATCCATGCCACCAATATATTTGCAATCGGTGAAATTAATGAGATCTGTCGAAAGTACCAGAAGATGAGGGGGAGAGTAAATACTTGTGCGGAAAGAGATATACGAAGTTCTTCGAGAAAATAAGATTTAAGAATCATGAATTTGTCATCCTGAGGAAGACTGTCATCCTGAGCGTTAGCGAAGGATCCATGTATTGTTGTATTCTGGATTCTTCGGTCGTCACCACGTCTGACGTGGTTCCTACTCAGAATGACAGTCTTTTCTTCATGTTCAATACTTCCAAACAACACAATTCCCAGAGTAGCAGCAAACGATAATTGGAATGAAATACTCTGCAACCATTCGAAATTTATAATAAGCATGATTATTCCCGAAAGGAACAATGAATATAATGCCAAAGTCTTTCGTCCGTATAACACAGCTCCCAGCGATATAATTCCCATTATTGCAGCGCGGATTATGGGAGGTTCTGCTCCAACAAATAGAACAAACAAAATAACAATCACGATCGTACATAATAATGCCCATTTTCTATTTATAAAATAAACGAGCGTATTTAATACAATCGCACTGAGCATGGTTATATTCATACCAGAAAGGACTACTATATGTATCAACCCTACTTGTTTAAGTTCGTTATAAAAGGTCTGAGTCACAAAAAGATCCCGCCCGAGAAGTATTCCATTCAAAAGCGATGCATGAGGTTCAGGGTAGTAGGAATTTACAAGCGAGGTGAGTATGTCCATACAAAAAATCCTAAATCCTAAATCCTTGCCTTGCCGGCAGGCAGGCGAAATCCTAAACAATGCTCAAATATCAAAAGATCAAAATTCAATTACCTATTTACATTTTTCTATTATTGCTCCAAATATTTTCGTCAACTCAATTGATTCTTGTATAAGATTGGTTTGCACTGGTGTGTTTTGATTGTTTGGATTACTTAATCTAAGCCATAAGCCGCTTTCCTTTGCTTCTTTACGACATATTTTTATCCTCATAACAAAATCTTTTTTACTTAACGATTCATTAGCTTCGATATAATTAGCTGCCACAGAACCAGAAGATCTTATAAGTTGTTTTCCATCTTCAATTCCAGCGATGGTCTTAGGTAATTGTTGTATATAAATTCGACATTTATTTGCAAAGATATATGTTCTTTGTTCTAAGTCATAGTGTTTGGTTTTTTGAATTGTATTCATTTGAATTTATTTAGAGTTTAGAGTTTAGGGTTTAGGATTTAGAGTTTAATAAGTTCTCTCAAACTCTCAAACGTACTCTGATTCATAACTTTCTTATTTACTAGCTCGTCTATTGTGGTATAAGGTCTACTATCAAGTATCTTCTGGGCAGTCACCAGTCCAATTCCTGGTAATGTATCAAGTTCTTGCAGGCTTGCATCATTTATGGAGATGGTTAAACCACCCTCTTCAGGAAGGGGAGCTTTATCATTATTTAGGTATAAGGGTTGGAGATATTCAAGCACGCGATTTTGTTCATAAAAGGTACCATTTTGGATATCCCACACATAGGGAATATATATTTTTTCCTGGTCACCCACGAGTCGAGCTAGGTTGTAATTGCGTCCTACATAGAAGTGGTCAGCCATGCTGGTAAGACCACCTGCCATATCTATCAGATCCTTCATGTTTGTTCCCGGTGCAACTAAATAGACATCGGGGTAGAGTACCGCGCCAGATACCTCGACAGAAAGGGTAAGATCCTCAATTTCATCGTGCTCTTCAACGTCTTTTGATGGAGACTGTATTGCTGTTGCGCCTTGAACTTCTGGTTCAGATGCGTGGCTTCGGGGGATAAACGAAATAATTGAGATTAAGATTGCCAAGGAAATAAGCCCTGTTTCTACTGGATACCTTCGTAATAAAGCAAGAATGGGTTCGACATATCTCATTACATATTCATTGTAGCAAGAGAACAAAAAGATAGTTACGCTTTTACATATTTGCTAAGCATATACATCACTAATCCTATGATAAGCATGGCTCCTGCTCCCAACAAAAGAGGTAACGGAAGAATGTAAAATGTCACCTCAGTAAGTATTGGGTTAGGATCGGTATCAAAATATACTACTGCCTGAGCGTTCACTTTTCCCAACCATTTATCATTGAGTTCATCTGCAAACGTGAGCGTGCGTTGTTGCCCACTCATAAAAAATGTGGAGGGGATTTCAAACTCATTGATCGTTCCATACGCTCGCGTTACATTCATCCCCGTATTTATGAGTGTCATGGTAAAGTACATATCGGACGGTCGGGTAACGATAGTAATATTTTTTCCCCAAAAAGGAATTTTCACGTTCGGAGATACATCAAATTGCACTACATCGCCACCTGCATCCAATCTTCCAGTTTCACTCACCGATACGATGATTCGCGCTGCCGTACCGCCTTGCAACGTAATGACACTTGATGATTGAAACCCATCCGTCTGTTCTGCTTCTGCCACAATTGCCAGTGCGTAATCGCCCAAAGGTGTTTGTTCTGGTATTGTTATGGTAATATCGGCTCGGATGTTGTCGCGCGTATTGATAAGAAACGGTGAGCTAATGGGCGCATCGGTATCTCCCAGAGTAATACTAGGGAGGTTGGGATTATCTGACAAATAGGGAATAATCATTGGCGTGCCTGAAGTATTTGCATATTGAACCATATATGGATTCAGTCGTATGATAAGCGGGTCTCCACTATTGGTCACTTCAAGGGGAACGGTAGCACTTTCGCCCGGCTTGATAATAATATGATAGGTATGAGGTGTGAGAGATAGCGAGTACGATTGTGCATGAAGCGCGCTGGGGAACAGAAGAAAAGCACACATTACTATAAAAATCTTTGTCATTCTGACCCCGAGCACTCGGGGGAAGAATCCATGCCTTTTCCTGGATCCTTCGTCCGCCAACTGGCGGACTCTGGATGACAACAGTCTGTCATTCTGAGCAAAGCGATGGATGACAGTATTTACCATGGCAGTGCAATAATTTGTATAGTGGTTTTATAGGTACCAAGCGGCTGGATAGTACTGGGAAATACGGCGAGTTCCATAGTTGTTGAATCTTCTTTATTCAGGTAATTCTTTTTTGACAGTAATTCGTAACCATCAACATCAAACGGTTTATAATTGACTCCATCAAGAGTATATCCCCATCCATAGGCATCTTCTTTCGACCATAATCCCGCTATACGCGCGTTGCATTCATCATTACAGCTGGTAAGTGGCATCACATTGCCGGAGGTGGTTTGAAGTTGATTTTTGAGCGAAGAAATTAATTGATATCCGGTACTATCTGAAGTAGAAACGGTCATAGAGGTCGGATTTATATCTTCCCGTTTCCCAGGAACGAGATCAAATGATTTAAGGGTACTATCTATTGAAAAATGCAGTGAGGCAGGCTTGCCGGATTCATCATCAAATCTGCGTATCACATACCCATAATCATGAAACGATTCCTGTTCTTGAGGAGTAAGAGAAGAGTTTTCTGCAATAATCTGTGCATCAGTTTGAGTTATTTCTAAGATATATTGTTGATCTTCAGATGACTGTGTATCAATTTCATCCAAGAAATCTATGGGCGCCAATACTTCATCAAGGTCAGTTTGTGCATAAATAGAAAGAGGGAAGATAATGAACATTGAAAAGAGTATTACCATTGTGCGCATACAGTAAGTCTACCATTACTCTTGGTCATCCTGAGGCATCTTTTGTCATCCCGAACTCGTTTCGGGATCTTTCTATCAAAGATGCTGAAATAAATTCAGCATGACAATATATTGAATGACATGAAAAAATTACTCTAATGTTATTTTCACTGAAGGAGTCATAGATCCTGCGATATAGAGCTCTTTAATATTTTTTTTACCTACTGATTCAATAAATGATTCAATATTTTCTACAATTGCTTTAGTATCAAGTGAAAATTTTGCAACTGTTTGATGAATAATAGGAAATTTAGACTCAGATTTCCAGTGGAGTACACCCTTTTTGAATTTCTCTGCTGCCTTTTCTGGTTCAGTATTTATGGTTCCCGCCTTGGGATTGGGCATCAGTCCTTTTGGTCCCAGTACTTTGGCGTATTTGCCAAGCTTTGACATAAATGATGGATGTGCTATAAGAACATCAAAATCTATAATGCCGGAAGCAATACTGTCGAGCAATGCGTCATCGAGGATTTTAACGGTAATAGTGCGTCCCGTTGAGTGGGGGAGTGAAACTTCTCCTCGTTGATTCGTTTCCAGTATGTTTATATGTACTTCTACCGACTCATTAAATGAGGTGTATGACATCTTTTTGAGTAGTTCGACGGCACTGGCAAGAGGGTAAGATTTACTCTTATCTACCTGTTTTAAAGCATGTTGATATTTTTTACCTGCTTCTTTTTTTTTGGTACCTACTCCCTTTTTTCCCTTCTTTTTAGAAGCTGGAATTTCTTCTGTGGATGTTTTCTCTGTTGGTGCTTTCTCAGTCACAGGAGCTTCGACTGTCTCTTCTCCTTCTTTTTTGCGCATAGCACGTTCCTTGGACTGAGCTTTTTGTTTTTTTTCGATTTCTTCATCTCCGATTAATCGAGTTCGTTTTTTTCCCATATTATTCTGTATCTATTCCCATACTTCTTGCGGTGCCGCGTACAATATTTTTTGCAGCTTCCAAATCGTCAGTATTAAGATCTTTTAATTTTTCCTTCGCAATTTCTGTAATTTGTGCATTGCTCAGTTTACCAACCTTAATAGTATTAGGTTCTCCAGATCCCTTTTCTATTCCCAATGCTTTTTTAATCATGGCAGCTACGGGGGGGAGTTTTGTTATGAAATCATAACTTCGATCTTCATACACCGTAATAACAACAGGAATTATATTGCCCTTTTTATTGGCAGTTTTTGCATTATATTCCTTAATAAATTCCATAATGGGAATACCATGCTGACCTAATGCTGGTCCAACTGGTGGTGCGGGAGTTGCCTCACCGGCAGCAAGATTGAGTTTAAATTGTGTTTTTACTACTTTTGCCATAAATTTTTACAAATCCTAAATCCTAAACTCTAAATCCTAAATAATACTCAAAATACTAAATTTAAATATTCAAAACAGTTTAATGATTTGAGCATTAGAATTTAGAATTTGTTTAGAATTTAGATATTAGAGCTTATTATTTTACAACTTTTTCACTTGTAAAAAATCTAATTCTACCGATGTCTCACGATCAAACATTGAAACTAACGCGTGAACTTTACCCTTTTCTTCATCTATAGCTGAAACGGTGCCCAAAAAGTCAGTGAATGGGCCTTCGGTTATCTTTATTGCCTCGCCTACATTAAATGCTCTCTTAAACTTAGGTTGTTCTTGCTCAACAAATTTCATGATCGCTCCTATCTCTTTGTCAGATATAGGGGTAGGTTTTGTACCAGCACCGATGAATCCCGTTACTCCTTCAGTGGTGCGAACTACCAACCAAGACTGATCATCAAGGATCATTTTTACAAAAATATAGCCTGAAAAGACTTTTTCTTTTTGTTTCGTTTTTTTACCCTTTTTAATGACGATTACATCTCGGGTAGGCACAATGCTTTCAAATATCTTATCTTCAACTCCTAAGCTTTGTATACGTTGTTGAAGGTTATTTTGAACTCGGTTTTCATGCCCCGTCTGAGAATGCAGCACGTACCATTTGCCTAATTGTTTTTTTTCATCTGAATCTGCCATATCATTTATTGGTGTTAACGAATATGAGTAAGATATTCCAGGACTTTCGCTAACAGAAAGTCAATTATACCTATGTAAAAGCCAATAATCAAGGAGATCATGATCACGATCAGTGTGAGACGTGTTGTTTCTTCTCGGGTAGGCCATGTTACTTTCTTCAATTCTCCAAGCATATTTGCCAAAATGTTCTTCGGTGGTTGTACTTGTGTTTGTTTTAATTTTTTAACCATGAGAGTATTATAACAAAGATAGGGTCTCATACCAATCGTAGTGAATGATAAAAGCTTTGATTGGATACAGAGGAAGCGTCTGTAATACTTTTGACTCAGGAATGAGCGTCTTTCCTACATATTGAGGAATTTCATCATAGGATTTGCCAAAAATAAAAACCTCATCATCGATATAATATTGAGCTAAATGAAAATCGAGCTCACTGGTAAGGTAGATCACATCAATTGGAGCACGAATTACATTTACCTCTGCATATAATGGGGACACCGATCTTTTTGTATGATACTGTATGTTGAGAGGACTATAGAGATGAATCACGAAGAGAAGAAATCCTCCTAATGCGTAGAAAATCCAGTTCTTATATTGTTGAGTTCGTTCAACAATCAGTTCAAATGATGTAATAATAAGTAAGAGTAATCCGGGTGCAGATATGATGATATATCGTGGTAAGTACACCGGGGTAGAAATCAATGACCAGATAAAAAGTGTAATAGCCGGTAAGAAAGTCCAGAGATAGAGGTTTGCGAGGTAGTTAGATTTTTTAATGAACTTACGAATTGCAATAGGAAGGAGGATAATGATACCCAATATGATATTGAGGTTGGTATGGAATGAGATGTATCCTGTTGTGTCATGATAATAGGTGGCAAACACACGTTCGTATCCTGTAAACAATATAAATGGCATATAGAACAGATCTTGAAGTGAAGGTTGGAGAATCCAAAACCGTGCATCAGAAAAGTCATGATTAAGCCAAACATAGATGAGCCAAGGTAGGATGAGGAAAAAAGGAAGAAGAGTAGTAGCTAGCAGCTTGTAGTTAGCCAATTTAATCGCAAAGCGTCTAGTTGAAAAGAGCTTTACAATATCTTTGTAATGAGCTCCTATTATTTGTGCAGCAAAAATAAATATCGTAAAGTAATGGGTGTAAAGTGCCAGGGTGATTGACACGAAATAGAGATTTTTATTCTTTTTCCACAGAGCAAAGTAGGAAAGGGCTACTAAGAACGTGGCCATCATATACATACGTGCTTCAAATGCATAATAAATCAGAAAGGGATTGGTGACTATAATTAAGAAGTAAAGAAGAGCGCGTTTTATAGGCACTTTTAATATAAGTACCATAATCTCAAAAAGAACAAAAACCAACAATGCATACATCAGAAATGATAAACTCCGCAGTGCAATTTCACTGGTTCCAAAGATTAACATCCAGTAATGAAGAACAATATAGTAGAGGGGTGGTGCGAAATCTTGTGCGGACGTACGAAGTATGTCAACTATTCCTTGGCGTGCCATGACATAGGAAAATGCTTCATCACGCCATAAATCCATGACAAAAAATGAAAGAGGAGTTTTGGTAAAAAGGTAGTTCATTTATATTAAATCCAAAATCCTAAACTCTAAATCCTAAATAAATAATAAACTCAAATTATCAAATGTTAAAACATGAGCACTATTTAGATTTAAGATTTTGATCATTGTTTCGTACTTAGCGCTTAGTATTTAGAGCTTTTATCTATACCTTCTCGGTCACCTTATATTCTATCTTCTTGCCAAACAAGAGGCGCGTATGAGCGTCAAGTGCAGGCAAAGCAGACAGGACAAACGAAACAATAGGCAACAAATACCATTGTATCAAAATCAGCGGGAAGCTAAACGCGTGTGTTTTCTGATTTAATTTATTGCGTAATTTAATATCTAAGTGCGTGTACAAGATGAGCATGGTTGTTGCTAAGGTAAGTAAGAATCCCGTGAGTCGTGGCAACAGAAACCCAAGTACGGTTCGCTTAAAGGTCGGGTTTATGATGGGTGGTATCCATCCACTCACCGTGAGTATAAAGAATGATACGGGCCAGAGTAAGTGTGTTTCTACTAAATATGAAAATCTACGCAGTTTAACCTTCCAGGGAATGTGCGGCGTGATAAACATATTATTCCAAAAGTATGATATGTCAGTCACTCCCCAAGCCCAACGTTTTTCTTGCTCATAGCGATTTACAAAAGTTTTCCCTATGCTTCCCGAATATACCGCATCACCATTCACGATCGTATATAATGGAATTGTTTTTACCTTCTCGCCCAGCTTAAAAAATGCTTGATAATATATATGCCAGTCCTCAGGAATAATATCAACATCCCAATAATCTACTTGTTTCAAGAGCCATAAATTTGTTGAATAGGTAGATATATGAATGAGATTGTTTGTTTGCGAAAGGAAAGATAAGCGCATAAGTGAAGAGAGTGTTGATTGTATACGCACAAAAAAGGGAAGCTGCCAGAAGTTATTGTACAAAAGGACGGGTGCCCAATAAAAATGGAAATCACGATCCGTATCGCGTAAGAATTCAAACGACATGTAAGAAACATAATTGGCCGGCAATATACTATCAGCATCGCATACCGTTATAATCGTATCCTTTTGTTCATAATGATTTTTCTCACAATACGCTTCTATCTGACGTGCGGCAAAGGTTTGATTACTTGCTTTACCAGGAACTTCTCCTTCTTTAAGGACATGATATACGGCAATGATTTCTTTAAAATGCTCACTCCATCGTTCTCGAAGTATTCGTTCTTTTTCAAGAGCTTCTGTTTCTCGCTCTTCAAAAGCAATTACTAAATGCAACGTTTTGTAGGGGTAATCTTGTTTTGCCAATGCGCCAATTGTGTCGTTAAGCTTATGGAGCGGTTCTTTGTAATTGGGAATAATGATAAAGTGTTGAAGGTTTGGTGCATGATCAAGCGTTTGTACTGTTTTATAAAACGGAGTATCTTGAAATGCTTTGATAAGTGAGTATGAAAGAACAGCATAGTACGCGGTCGTGAATGTTTTAATTAAAAAATACAGATCAAACGCAATGATAAAGTAAGCGACAACTGCGGGATGAAATGGAGAGAGCCAAACCGGCATAAGAATGATGAGCCATGCCAAAAAAGGAACTAACATTTCACCAAAACGATGAAAATACTTTGATCTGACAATACGTTCGGTCATACTGTTTATTATACAGTGAAGAACGTTGTGATAAAAGTCCATTATTATGAACCCATGTCTTATAGTAAAAGGGTCTGTCCCGAAAATCGGGACAGACCCTAATATGACCCTCAAAATAATATTGATATATGTATGAGTATATGATTGAATAAATGTATGCCATGTAAAAATAGGGTCAAACAACTTGCAGAAGGAGCGTACTATCATGCATATAATCGGGGTTACCATCGTCAGCAGGTATTTCTCAATGAACACGATTATCATACCTTTATACATATTCTTAAAAAATACCTCGACCCAGATTTTCGTGAAACTAAATTCCTTCCCAATGGAGAAGCTGTTCAAATAGCCGTAAATAAGCCTTTGTATGAAAAAGTGGAATTGCACTCCTATTGTCTCATGCCTAATCACTTCCATCTTTTAGTAAAACAGATTTCTAAAGATGGTATGTCTCGACTAATCAATGTAGTATGTTCTCAATATTCGACCTACTTTAATAATAAATACGAACGTGAAGGGACGATATGGCAGGGGACCTATAAGGCAGTAATAGTGAAAACAGAAGAGCAGTATCTTCATTTAAGCAGATATATTCACCTGAATCCATTTCCTATTTTACATAAACTAGAAGAATATCCCTACTCGAGCTATCCAACGTTTATAGGAAAAAAGAAATTTTCCCATTGGTTTAAACCAGAAGGTATTTTGCATTCCTTTACTTCGAAATATAAAGACACCGGAGCATCATATCAGAGATTTGTTGAAGGATACCACCAACTTCACGAAGACGAGCGTAGGAAAGAGGAAGAATTAATCCAGCCGCTCATATTAGATGAAAAAACATGAGAATAAAACAAAAAGTCTCATAGTAAAAGGGTCTGTCCCGATTACTATAGACATTTTTGTGTTATACAACCAGATGGGAGGAACTCCGATTAGTGAAATGATATGATGAATATATATGCTAACACTCATCAAGCGGGAACCCATTTGGGAGTACCTTTCTACTACTCAAAAAGATCTTATTCAAGAAGGGAATTTCCTCATGAGCATGGTCAAGCCTCATCAGTTTAAAGATTATTCATTTTTAGTCTTCCCTTTCGCTAAAGTATTTGAAGGGTACTTAAAACAACTCTTTCTCGATGTCGGGTTTATTACCCATCAAGACTATATTTCTGACCATTTTCGCATTGGTAAATACCTTTCTCCCCATATGGTGCTCCGGCTTGAAAAGCACTCGGTATTTGCGCAGATCCGCGATGCTTCAACCATCGATTTAGCCACAAAACTATGGACAATCTGGAAAAGAGGAAGAAACGAAATCATCCATTATTACCCTCATAATTTGAGAAGCATTTCCTACCTTGAAGCCAAAGAAATGAACGAAGACATCCTGCACGCAATGATTGAGTCATATGAGGGTTTAAAAGTTTCTGCCAAAGGCGGTAATTAGTTTTATGACAGGCTTAACATCACATCATGCCCGTGAGCTTCTGAAGCAACATGGACCCAATAGTATTGTAGAAAAATCTCATCGCTCTATCATACATGTACTAGCTGAGCAGTTTATGAATTTCCTTACTATTCTTCTCGTTATAGCAGCGTTCCTTTCTTTTTTTATTGGTGAAACAGTAGATGGCGCACTCATTCTCACTATTCTCATATTAAATGCAACTTTTGGCTTATATCAGGAGTATAAAGCTGAATCTGCAATCGCTGCGCTTAAGAAAATGACCGTGAGTATGGTGCGCGTTATACGAGATGGGAAAGAACAACAAATTGAGAATGTACAACTGGTGCCCGGAGACATAGTCATTCTCGCAGAAGGAGATAAAGTACCTGCAGATGCAACAGTCACTGATGTACATGCCCTTGAGGTAAATGAAGCATCGCTAACGGGCGAGTCGGTTCCTGTGAGTAAGGTATCACAAGACCAGATATACATGGGAACCATCGTGACCAAAGGCCGTGCTATAGCCCATATAACCCACACCGGAATGGAAACTAAATTTGGCATTATAGCAGACAAGCTTACGCGAGTGCAAAAAATTGAAACACCACTTCAAAAGAAGATTACCAAATTATCGGAATTAATTGGGATTGTAGGTATCGTGTTGTCATTTATGGTATTTGTACTGTCATCCCTCCAGGGAAATGGATATTTACCTTCATTTCTTTTGGCCATATCTCTTGCCGTTGCCTTAGTTCCTGAAGGCCTTCCAGCAGTGATGACTATCATTTTATCTATGGGAGTAAAGCGTATGGCAGCACGAGGCGCAATAGTGCGCAAGCTAACGGCCATAGAAGCGCTAGGGAGCACTACGCTTATCGCAACCGATAAAACGGGAACGCTTACGCAAAATAACATGCATGTCAATGAGATATGGTTTCATAACAAGCTTGTGAAACCAACAGAATTACCCAAACAGTCATCAGTAGACTCAGTGTTACTTCTGACTGATGGAGTTGTCTGCTCGACTGCATCATTAGTAATTCAGCATGACAGTGAGAAATGTGAGATATTGGGTGATCCAACCGAAGGAGCACTTTTGTGTTTGGCTAAAAATCACGGAATTGATGTGATTCAAATGCGAAGCGAATGGAAACTTACAGATGAAATCGCATTCAATTCTCTCACTAAACGCATGAGTGTTGTTGTTACCAAAGATGAGCCTGTTCTTTTTTCCAAAGGAGCACCTGAATCATTACTTGCCATTTGTTCTCACATACAAGTAGGTTCAAATGTACGAAAGATTACCAAAGAAGATCAAAGCGAGATCCATGATCAACTTACTTCCTGGGCAAAAGATGGACTCAGAGTACTTGCCATGGGATATAAAAATGACCCAGATGACCATCTCATAAAGCGCCTCAAGCACCGAAACGAGCACGGCGATGGGGGATTAGCACCTTTGTCAGATGGCTTGGTATTTATCGGCATGACTGCATTAGAAGATCCACCACGAAGTGAGGTGCCAGATGCCATAGCGCGTGCCAAAAAGGCAGGAATAACCGTAGTTATGATCACCGGAGATAATGAAAAAACCGCAGAAAACATCGGTACTCGTGTGGGCTTATTAAAAAAAGGAGACATCATATTAAAAGGAGAACAGATCGATACGATGAGCGATAAAGAACTCATGGCTATGCTTCCCCATGTGCGTATATTTGCCCGTGCTACTCCGTTTCACAAGAGTAGAATCGTATCACTTTATCAACAAATGGGAGAAGTAGTCACCGTCACAGGCGATGGCGTAAATGACGCCATCGCACTTAAGCAAGCTAATGTGGGTGTAGCCATGGGACTTGTCGGCACCGATGTCGCACGAGAAACTGCCGATATAATCATAACGGACGATAACTTTGCAACCATTGTAAATGCCATAGAAGAGGGGAGAAATATTGCACTCAGACTCAATAATTCCATAAAATACCTTCTCACTGGTAACTTGTCTGAAGGACTTGCACTCTTGGGGGGGTTGGCCTTGGGAATGCCACCGATTCTCCTTCCCATTCAGCTTCTTTACATCAATCTCATCTCTGATGGTTTGCCGGCTCTTGCCTTTGCATTTTCACCTCAATCTTCGCACGTTATGAGTCATAAACCCCAAAAGGATTCAGCTATACTCCGGTTGAAAGATTATGAATATATTGTTCCTATTGGATTACTTGTAGCATTAATGGTAATAGGAGCATATGTATTTTTTAGCTCATCTCAAATGGGAGCACAGACTGCAGCATTCACCGTGCTTGCACTCATTCAAGCAGTAATATTTGCTGACATATGGCTTAGACAACACAAGCAATCCCAATCTCCACACACGTATATATCAGCTATGTTTGTCTTTGCAGTTGGGATTCCGATCATATTCCAGTATGCACTGGTGCGTATACCATTTATAGCAGAAGCATTTCACATCCATGTATTATCTATCAGACGTTTTGTAGGGTATATTGCGTACTCTGGATTGCTCTATGTACTCTTATGGATCTATAGAGGTTATCGGTCGATGGCTGCAACTAAGCGTTGAATAGCAACAATATATGCTGCGGTGCGCAGTGATACCTTATGCTTCTTATGGGCACCCCACACTTCATCTGTTGCTTGGGTCATATAGGTATGAAGTTCTCGACGGTAGTGTTCTATAGTCCACGTTTGACCTTTCATATTTTGTTCCCATTCAAAGTAAGAACCAGTAACACCACCAGAGTTTGCCAAAATATCGGGTATTACCATACATCCATTGTCGTCCAATATTTGGGCAGCTTCTTTAGTTGTGGGCCCATTGGCCATTTCGAGAATAATGTTGGCCTTGATGTTATGGACATTGACTTTACTTATCACATGTTCAAGCGCAGCAGGAACCAATATGTCTACATCTAGCTCAAGAATCTCATCATTCGTAATCCTCTTTCCCAGTTTGTCTGAGATGCTTTTATTCTCTTTTTTATCTGCCATTACTTTTTCTGGGTCTAACGCTTGAGCAGTAATACCACCTTTTGAATCAGATACCGCAACAATATGAAACATTGGCTGATCATCAGACGTTCGCGCTTTATATAAATATTGAGCCAGAAAATATCCTACATTTCCAAACCCTTGTATAGCTACCGTCAGAGGATAGGTCAGCTCGCCTTCTTTTTTTAATAATATATTTTTAAGTACTGTTGCGCCACCTAAGCCCGTAGCTTCTTCACGACCCTCACTGCCGCCGTAACTTACGGGTTTTCCCGTGACAACTGCTCTGAGTGTAGAGGACTCATCTGAAGTCATGCCTACCACGCGCGCATATTCATCAGCAATCCACTCCATGATTTGAGCAGTGGTATTTACGTCTGGGGCTGGTACATCTATGGTTGGACCAATCACATGTGCAATCCGCCTTACAAATGATCTCGTGAGTCGTTCTAATTCACCCGGGCTTAACGATTTAGGATCTACTTGTATACCACCTTTTCCTCCGCCAAACGGTACATTTACCACCGCATTTTTCACCATCATCCAAAATGCGAGTGCCTGAGCTTCATCTTCATTCACCTGTGGGTGATAACGGAGACCACCTTTATAGGGGCCCAAGAGGGAATTGTGTTGCATGCGGTAGCCATGAAACAATTTCCGGGTTCCATCATCCATGGTGACGGGAATCGATACGCTTAATTTTCTCTCAGCGGTTGTAAGAACAGCGAGAACGTCTTCTGGGGTTTTTATGTATTTTGAAGCTTCGCGCAGTTGCTCAGTCGCTTCTTTAAATATATTCATATATCTTCATACAGTATCATATATTTTTTTTCTTTTCAAGTGGTTTACTTGTTTGCTTGTCTGGTTGCATTATTTCATCGGGTCTGAGTAAGTTGTGAATCATTGATTTTGCTTCTTTTTCTTGAACATCTATTAAAATAATGACTTGATCATGCGATACTTGTAGAATTGCCTGATTAATATGAATTGAAGTCTTATGGTGATCGGGAGTTTGAATATCAATGTGGGTATCAATCATCGACATAAAAAAGCTGTGCTCAGGGAGAATATCAAACTCTCCAACCGGATTTCTACATGATACGGTGATGGCTTCACCTTGGAATAAGGTTTTATCTGGGGACATAACAAGCACTTTTAGAACTTCAGGAAGATTTTTCTTATCAACATTATCCATGATTATTTTTTATTAATATCAGCTATAGTAAGGATGTTTTTGAATGTCTCGGGAGGAGTTTGATCATGATCGCCACTGAGGATTGACTCGATGTCAGCTATCGTATCTTTGAGCGGTACATAGGTGCTCTTATTTGAATTATCACCCGAAGCAGTTACGAAAGGCTGAGTCATATAGTTTTTAATTATTTTTGCCCGTTTGTATATCTTTTGATTTTCTTGAGATAGCTCGGCTTCCCCAATGAGTGAGGCGATCTTATCTAAATTAACAGCTTCCTTCACTATCTTTTGTGCTTCTAAATAGGATTTATAATGCTTGTCGCCAATCACGTCAGGATCAAGTGCGCTTGAATTGGATGCAAGGGTATCTATTGCCGGGAAATGACCTTCTTGGTAAATCCATCGAGAAAGAACCACATGTGCATCAAGATGGGGTAGAACGGCCTGTACGCCTGGGTCAGTGATATCGTCAGATGGCACATAGATGGTTTCAAAAGTAGTAACACTGCTCTGGGTTGTAGAATACAGCCGCTCGTGGAGTTCAGCCATGTCTGAGGACAAGGTTGGTGGGTATCCACCTTCAGAGGGAATCTGACTCATAAGCGTACCAAGCTCGTAGCCTGCTTGAGCAAAACGATACATATTATCTATAAACACCAGTACGTTTTTTTGTTCAATATCTCTGAAGTATTCAGCCAACGTCACCCCTGCATATCCGGTTCGGTATCTTACTGCAGGATTTTGACTCATTTCTCCAAAAATTATCGCTACTTGGGGAAGTACACCGGTTGATTCGAGTGATTCCAACAGTTCTTGCCCTTCACGACTCCGCTCACCAATACCAGTAAATACCGAAACATGTGACTCACCTTGTTGACTGCTTACATTGTGAATAATTTCTGTAAGGAGCACGGTCTTTCCCACACCCGCTCCACCAAACAGTCCGATTTTTTCCCCTTTTAAAAGCGGTGTAAAAAAATCAAGCACTTTAATGCCAGTTTCGAGAATTTCACTGGGAACAATGAGATTCTCTGGATTTGTATTTGATTCAAAGATTGATACATGATGAGTGAAATCCAAATTAGCCTTGCCATCAATTGGTTCTCCAAATACATTTATCGCACGTCCGTATAATTGTTTACCAACGGGAAGCGAAAGGGTTTTGCCGGTATTTACCACTTCTGCACCACGTGCAAATACATTAGTTGGGGTTAATGCTAAGCAATAGACAGAAGTAGGGGATGCTGAAGCATATACTTCCATGAGAGCCCCTTCGATACCATCAACCGTATATAAATCATATCGCTTAGGCGGATCATCATAATATTCAACTTCTACTATATGTCCCTTAATTCTCGAAATGGTTCCTTTTTGTTTCAACATAAGTTATGTATTTATTATTCCATACATTCCGGTCATTCTGTTCATTTGTTTATTTTGCTCTTCTGCTGTTTTCATTTTTCTCATGGTTCGATCGAGCACTTTTGATTGCTCTTTCACATTACCCAGGAGCGATTCCATGGCTTTTATACGAGATGCATGACGGGCTAATTGAGAGTCGAAAAGGGATTGACGAACTAACGATATCGTTACGGTGTCATTTAAAAAGGAGGCGATTTCTTCACCGGATGGCTCAAATGCATAGCGAGGAACATTTTTCTTGTTTCCTTCAGCTTTTGCTCGCTCTTTTTCCTGGGTAAGAAGTGTATCAATACTCATTATCTCCGAACGTGTGGGTTCTTGTGTAAGAACCGTTTTAAACTGGGCATAGTACACATATACCTTTTTATAGGTTAATAACAATTGAATAAGCTTTACGATGTGTTTGTACTCAAAGTCACTGTCGGGAATATCAAAGTACTCAAATTCAGCATTACTATCTTGCTCGGCCAAATACTCTTTTCCCACACTTCCAATTAATATAATGTCGCTCTGTTGATCAACATCTTGCATAAAAAATCTGAATGTCTGGCGCAAGATATCACCATGAAAGCGCGCATTTGCAGTAATGAGTACGCGCGCGGTATCTTTAGTCGTATGACTGATTGACGCTATATTTTTTAAATACGGGTAGGAATAACGAAGCGACATATAAATAGTGGTCAGCTTTTGCGCAAACAAGTGAGCGTGCAAAATACCACCGCGGGTATTTTGCATCCGCATAACCGCAATTTCCTGATATGCTGTTGCAATGGTTTTGAGCGTATCTAGAAGGAGAATATCGCTTATGATGTTATTTTTGTTGCGCATAGACTTGCTATAGTGGTATCCTTTTTCAGGGCCAATAAATAATCAGATAACGATTCAGAAGAAACAAGTTTTTGAATCAGTTCGCGCCCAGAGGGGATCTCATAATGATCCATGAGCTTTTTTAGGAGGGTCGAATATTCGGTAGTATTGGAAAGGGGGGTAAGGTTAAGCCAAATAATCCCAAATAAGATGACCTGTACATCACGTGGTATGATGGTGCGCTCTTGGCGTATCATAAGTTGTAACGCTTCTCCTTTTTGAAGAATGAGAACTGATTCTCCGGACAACTCGTTCCCTAAATGTGAAATACCTTGAATTTTGGTATATTGGCTCAAAATCGAGAGTATTTCTACACTAATGCTTCGCAGAAGTTTTGATTGAGTCTGTCTTCCTACCCGGGTTACCGAAAGGGGAATATTGATAGCTGGTCGATACCCCTTGTTATAAATGTCTACATCAAATAATATATGCCCATCAGTCATACCCATAAGATTCGTTGCTATATATCCACTAATATCTCCCTCCACGGTGGTTGCTATGGGGAAGCAGGTTATAGAAGCGCTTTTATTGTTTGGTAGTTTTATATTACCAGCACGTTCCAATAACTGAGCATGGGTAAAAAAGATATCTCCAGGGTACGAATCTCTTCCAGGGAAACGCTGACTTAATAATGATATTTCTCGGTATGCTTGACCATGGATGGAAAGATCATCCATAATCATAATTACATCTTGACCTTTATCTCGGAAATACTCAGCTACTGTCATAGCGGTATAGGGAGTGAGATAGATCATACTTGATATATCCGATGAAGTTGATGCCACTATGACCATATTTGGTAATACTCCCTGTTTATAAAATTGTGCCATAATTTGTTTGATTTCACTGCGCCGTTTACCAATGGCTGCATATATACCTACCGTTCCTTCACGCTGAATTTGGTTAATAAGGATCGAAAGTAATACTGATGTTTTTCCGGTTTTCACATCACCGAGGACTAGTTCACGCTGACCCTTACCTAAAGGAAGCAAGAGGTCTGTTATGGTGATGCCTGTTTGAAGTGATTCAGTTATGCGTGCCCGATCATTTACCCCTGGAGCAGGTCGGAATATCTCACGCGTTTCAGTAAGATTTATCGTCGAATTCGCCGATGCTACATTTCCCAATGCATCAATGGTTTGTCCGCGGAGCCCGTCTCCCACATTAATACTTACTTGGCTTGTGGTTCGTGTGGCATGTGTGCCCAAAGGAATGGGTTCATGAGTAAACACCAGTGCATGCACTCGATCTAGTTCAATATCCATGATCATGCCAGACATACCATTTTCAAATACGATTATTTCGCGTGGCTTTACATAAGGGAGTCCATCGATATACACGAGTGGGTGCTTGGATTCTATAACCGTACCATATACCCCGGTTTCCTGCATATATTCGTCATATGTTTTCATAGGTTTGTTAACTTGGTCGCGTTTGTGGTAATGTGGCGTTTAAGTATTTATTGAGAGTAAAATCCTGCATATTTCCTTCAAATCCTATGATTGCCCCAGCCAGAACATGTTTATCTATAACAATATCCAGTAAAACAGGTACTTGAGTTACATCACGCCACCAGGCAGCAATCTGTTTGAGTTGGGCATAAGTAGGAGTAAAGGCTAATTTAAGTTCCAAAACGGGAAGCGCCTTCAAGGTATCGATAAGTTCTTGATAAAATGCTTTGGCTGTTTCAGCTTTACTAAGCTCAATATTTTCATGTTTTACAATGTGTAATATGGCGTCAACAAAGGTAAAAGGGAGCGACATGTTTAGCTCACTGAGAGAATTTTTTACCATATCATACTGCGCATCTATAGCTTTTTGCAGTGCAACTACCATAGTATCGCGTTGATACACGGTATAGAGTTCATCATGAAGCACTTGGTATCGATCATTGGGTTGGTTCATTTGATTCCTTTTTTGCGTGGCGCATCTTGAACTTCTCAAATGCATTAAATAGAATCTTCTCATGATTATCTTTACTTAGCTCATTTCCAAAGTAGTCAGATACGATCTGTTTTACAATGTTGTCTGCATGTGAATCGATATCGCCAAATGTCTTATCACGATAATCTTTGATTTCTTTTTCCACCCCTTTGATTTGATCTTCGATATTTGTTTTCATATCTTTAAGAATACTCAGTGCCTCTTTTTGTAGCTGTTGCGTAAATATGCGGCGCATGTCTCGAGAATCATGTTGCAAGTTAGCCATAAGCATCTGAGTTTCACCAGTGAATTGCTGTATGACTTGACCATACCCTTCTTTAAACTGCGCTACAATTGCAGATTTTTCTATATTGAGCTCATTTTGTGCAATATCTGTGGTGTCATCAACCAGTTTATCTATCTTCTCATCGAGTATCTTTTTCGTTCCATGAGCTTGAAGGACAATTTCTTTTGCTTTACCGGTGGCTTCTTCTATGATTGAAACTGCTTTATTTTCAGCTTGCTTTATGACATTCATCATTTCATTTTCTATTGTTTGCTGCTCTTTTGGTTTGAGTTTTCCCCGTTGCACCGCGATAATAAGAAAGATCGTGAGAAGGAAGTTAAAAAAGACACTTATTATCGGAATCCAAAATAAAAGGGGGAGTAACGACTCCATTTCAATGGTCATACTTTCATTCTACAGAAGAATTTAAGAGATTAAAAGGGGAGAAATATTTTTGAATTATTCTATGCAGAATAGCGTTTATTGGTCCAAAAATATGTGGTGAGAGCAAGATAGAATCCAAGATGAATCATTACAGTGACAAGTATGTAGCCATGGAGAATGAGATACGAGAAAAGTATGCCCATAGGAATACTTAGAATTGTTATCCAGAGTACAATGATATGTCGTACAAAGATGATATTTATGGCATGGATGAGTACATTGATGATAGTAAACCAGATAATTCTATCTGCAAGTGAGAATCCATCAAAAACCACACTGAGTAAATATAAAAAAAATACTTCCTGAAATATTACCTCAAAAAATTTGAGAAATAAAACGGGTGGGTGAGCTGAAATGATAGCGAGTTTTGATGGCGGTTCGAGAATTTTTCTCGGATATACTCCAATGAAAGGAAGAAGTCGAGGTGCTAAAAACCATAATGTGACAAGAAGTCCCAGTAGAGTAAATATATATAGATTTGTTTCTATTGAAGAAAAATTGAAACTCCTAAGCAACAGTAATATGGAGGTAAAGAATATGACTGCCAGGATTGTGGCTCTTTTTGCTGAAATATGTAATAAGCCACCCGTGCGTTGCAAGAATTTATACGGGGCGTAAGTAGCGCAAATCACCAATAATAAATATAAAAATGCATTCCAGTCCATTTTAGCTCAATTTACTTACAATCGCAGTTGCATCTATTTCCTCAAACCTCAACAGTTCTTCTGGTTTGCCTGAACGGGGGATTTTATTCACGGCAAGATGCGTTAATTTGATAATGTTACTGGATTCCCGATCGGAGTCGGGAATGACATTAGTTAATGCGTGTCGAACAGCATCGCCTAAACCGCCATCGGGGTAATGATCTTCTACCACTACCACGTGACCTGTTCTCTGAGCATATTTTTTGATCGTGTTACCATCTAATGGTTTGATACTGTATGCATCAATAACTGCTATGTTTGTACCATTTTTTTTGAGCTCTTTTTGTGCTTTGAGTGCTTCATGAACGGTGATCCCTGCGGCAATAACTACAGCTATGTCATCTTCATGTTCAACCAGAACTTTTGATCCTCCGATGGGGAATTGTTCATCAGATTGGTAAAGCGATTCAGTTTTTGCTCGAGTTAATCGCAGGTACGAAAGTCCCTCGTGGGTTCGCAGTTCATTTACCAGTTTTACCGTAGATACAGGATCAGATGGGTACAGAACTACTGCGTGTAGGAGGGCACGCATCATAGCCAAATCTTCCAGAGCCATTTGTGAAGCCCCATCTTCCCCAATAGAAACACCCGCATGTGAGCCAACAATGGTCATATTGGGATTTGCATATTGACTCATTCGTATTTGATCATAAGCACGGGCCAAGAATGCAGCAAAACTTGATGCAAAGGGAATGAGTCCAATCTTACTCATGCCCAGTGCTACTGACACCATGTTTTGCTCGG
Source organism: bacterium (assembly GCA_027624795.1). Taxonomy (GTDB): domain Bacteria; phylum Patescibacteriota; class Microgenomatia; order UBA1406; family GWC2-37-13; genus UBA1450. Next base: position 21,221 of record JAQBTX010000003.1, read on the forward strand.
CAATAAACATCTCAAAGAATCGATCTGGAGCAACTTCTTTCATGGCTTCTGCAAATGTTGAATTAGATGTCTCGGCATCAAGAACAACTACGCGCTCGTCTGTTGCTATGAGCTTAAGTGCGGCTCCATAAGCTTCACGAGTGGCAGTGGGTTTAACAAAAGTTGGAACATCCCTCCCCCCGCTAAGCGGGGTGCTCACACGTCCAACGTGCCTATCGCCTTCATAAGGGAGATCTGTATGAGTTCCCCCTTCAGGCCCGCCTGCCGGCGAGGCAGGAAGGGGGTGCCCCGAAGGGGTGGGGGATGTTACATCTATCTTTTCTGGTTTATTTACTTCTCCTCGCACATTTAAATCAATATCTCCCAGTTCTTTGAGAGCGGTTTCCATGACATCTTTTGGCAATGCTTTTCCGTGCCAGCCGTCTTTGTCTTCCACTGCAGAAATACCAGCACCCTTTTTGGTTTTGGCAATGATCATGGTTGGTTTATCTGATTCCAGATTTGTTAGAGCTTGTTGCACCTCATCTATATTGTTCCCATGTTCGATCATGATAGTTTTCCAGCCAAATGCCTCAACTCGTTTCTGATAGGTTTCAATATCCCATCCAAGCATTGTTTCTCCTCGTTGTCCTAGACGATTCACATCAAGGATTCCAATCAGATTATTGAGTTTATAGTGTGATGCCACTTGCATAGCCTCATATACTTGACCTTCGGCAAACTCTGAATCTCCCATCAGTACGTACACCATAGGTGTACGGAAGCTCGAAGCACGAATATCTAAATCCGAAACAATTATTGAATTTTCTAAATTCGAATTTTTGTCATTTGAATTTGTTTCGAGTTTAGAGTTTAGAGCTTCGGATTTACTAAGTTGCAGCTTGATCCCCAGTGCCATGCCAAGTCCCACAGAAAGTCCTTGACCCAGTGAGCCAGTGGCAACATCTACCCATGGAAGATCTGTGGTTGGGTGACCTTCAAATCGTGAGTCAAATTTACGAAGGGTGAGAAGTTCATCATATTCTACCCAGCCAGCAGCTCGGTACATGGCGTAGAGTAGGGGAGCGGCATGACCTTTAGATAATACCATACGGTCGTTAAAAATATACTTTGGATCCTTTTCATCGTATGTAAAGTGTCCATCAAACCAAAGTGCAGTCATAAGTTCTACCGCAGAAAGTGAGCTGGTAGGGTGACCAGTTCCCGCAGCCGTGGTCATTTGCAGTATGTCATGACGAATGAGTTTAGTGAGTGCTTTGAGTTCAGATTTCATATGAAAATTAGTATACCATATGGTGGAATTGTGGACTTTGTCATCTAGACAAAAATGTCTATAGTAATCGGGACAGACCCTTTTACTATGAGATGTTATCGGGTCACCTGAAAAGATCTGACTTGTTCAAGAAGTTTTTTTGCCTCTTCATTTTCTTCAAAATGTTTTCGTACTGGCTCAAGTAAATTGTCTAAAATATCTATCACAGCCGATTTCAAATCCATTGGATGAAGTGCTTTGGAAGCATAATCTTGTTCCAATTCTTGGTACGATTTATAGGTTGCTGCACCGCCAAACTTATCCGGACGTGAAATTTGAATTTCATTTTGTGTTTCGAAAATGATGTATTTGCAATATTCAAGAATCGGATTCTCTTCCACTATTCCTTCCGGTGCCCATGCTTTCCCAATTTTTCGTTTGATATCTTCTTTGGTATCGGTCATAAATATGGCAGAGTCAGGATTGGATTTGGACATTTTAATGGCAATGACACGGCTTATCGCATCATCCTTTAAATCCGAAGCACGAATATCTAAATCCGAAACAATGTCCGAATTTTTTAAATTCGAATTTTGATCATTTATATTTGTTTCGAGTTTCGAGTTTGATGCTTCGAGTTTTTGCGGAGGAGTGAGGCCCTGTAACATATGGTGACTCACCACTACTGGTTTCCAAAATCCAAGTTGAGGTCCAATCTCTCTGGCTAACATGTTAACTTTCCGCTGATCCATCCCTAGTTGTGTTATTTTAGCTCCAAGGGTAAAAATATCTGCAACCTGCATACAAGAATATATGATATGAGCGCCAGTGAGTTTATCCATTGATTCATCTCGTCCCATCATCTCTGCAGTGCGGACAAATCGTTTGAGTGCATTTGACTTACCCACTTGAAGCACAAGCTTCCAGTAATCCGGGTCTTTGACCAAATCTGAGGCCCAAACAAATTCAACATTCGACAGATCCATGCCGCATGCCTTCCAAACTTCAATGAAATACTTTCCCACGGTTTTGATCTTTTCCAAATCCCCTCCCATTTTATTGTTTGCATAGGCGTGCCAGTCAGCCACAAACATTTTGAATGATATGCCGGCTTTCGTCATCTTATTCACATTCACCGCTTTCAAGATTCCTTGAGCAATATGTATTTGGCCTGAAGGTTCAAAGCCATCATAGGCTATAAGTTTTTCTTCAGATGAGAGAAGTGTTTTGAGGTCTTCTTGAGTGGTGACTTCTTCTCCAACTTGGTTAATAAGATCCATACGCTCGTCGAGTGTCATAGAGATAGTATAACAAATACCACTTGTCATGCTGAACTTGTTTCAGCATCTTTTATAGATAGATCCTGAACTAAATTCAGGATGACAATGCATGGATTCTTCGGTCGCTTCGCTCGCTCAGTATGACAAATTATCATATACCCCCACAGGGTATGTTATTTTGTCATGATAGATGGATCGGGGGAGCCGAGTACTTTGCCAAAAAGATCTTGGTCGATACCAAAGTAAGAAGCCTTCCTATTTCCTTCCCAGCCTAAACCCATCTTTTCATAAAACACTTTTGCAGTTGGTTGACCGGCTACTTCCATCTTATGAGCATGTTGAGTTCTAGCTATCGTTTCCCACTCGTGAATAAGCTTTGTACCTATTCCCTTATGTTGAAAATCGGCAAGCACCCCTAACCAGCGGCAAAAAGATACTCCCCCATAAAGGGTATCAATCATAGCAAATCCAACAAACGTATCGTCATTTTTTGCTCCTACTATGATTTTATCGCCGCGCTGTACCCATATGCGCAGGTTTGGTATGTTGTACATACGATTTAACAGAAAGTCGATTACTTCTGGGCCGTAGCCAGGAAATTGGGTTCTAATTACCTTAGTAAAGGTAGGGTAGAATTCTTCAATTTGTGTTGCAGGGAGCAAAGATAAGTGGATCATACTACTACTTTAATGGAAACTACTCATAATTTCTGCAACCCTTTTCTTCATTTCTTCATCCACAAGTACAACCACTACTCCTTTGTCAAATATCCCATAGAGCACCACACTTCCCAGAGGTGCCAATTGTATAGCGGGGAGTGCGAGTAGGTCTTCCTCGCCATCTATGCTGATGCATATGGAGTTGGCAGGATCCTCAATTGCAATAAATGCATGCTCAATGACTTTAACCGCTTCGTAAGTTATAGTACCTGCAGGATTTTTCGCATCAAAATGATGACGCTTGATTTTCTCACCTATAGCTTCGCGTCTTGTGCGGTAATCAATGATTTCAATATGAGCCTTAGTATCATTGTCTCTTAGTGACTGAGTTACAATGTCACCTACTGTAATAATCAGGGTTGGTTCCTTATTTGCAAGGTAAGTCAAGACTTCCTTTGTTTGCATAACTTCACCTAACGGCATTTGCAGGGTTTTACGAAGAGGCTGGGGGAGTGAACGATTTTCTGAAAACTCATCAAGGTATATGCTGCCTGTTCGATCAATCTGGCCTTTGCGAATGCGGGTTGAACTTATGACTTCATTCTTCGCATCTCTAAGTAATGGAACTCGGATATATGCAAGTTTGGGCAGATTAAGTTGAGCTCGTTTATCATTAATTATCTGAGCATTGGGTTCGGAATCACTGGTAATCATTATAGAATCGATGTCACCACGACTTCCGGCAGTTCCATAAATGTCATCTAATATTTCATAAAATACACGATCGTCCCAATTATTACTCAAAATATAGTTCTCGAGTGCCTTCATACGTACATCATGGGGTTGTATGATATTTGATAGCTCCTTTTCTTTTACAAATGTATCTGATGTGACACCTATGGTTACATGGGAAGCTGCATCAAATACAGCATGAAGAATGCGCTCATGACCTGCATGAAGATGGTCAAAGGTACCACCTAATACCGCATGTGTATGTTTATGGGACATGAGAGTAGTATATAATAGTTCCATGTCAAAGTATTTCCCCGAACAATTTGAAGAAAAATGGGCTCAGCAGTGGGTTGCAGATGGGTTGTTTCAAAAGACTTTTGATGTAGAAGGTCAAACCTTAGAAAATAAAATGTATCTTCTCTATGCGTTTGCCTACCCATCGGGAAGCGGGCTGCATGTGGGGCATGTAGAACCACTTACCGCACTTGACATTATGGCTCGGTATTACCGATCTATAGGTAAAAAGGTATTTTTTCCGGTTGGTTGGGACGCCTTTGGGGTACCTGCAGAAAACTATGCCATAAAAACCGGGGTTCCCCCCGTACAAACAACCAAAGAGTCTATTGCTACTTTTTCACGGCAAATAAAGCGCATTGGCATATCATACGATTGGGGAGCAGAGCTGGCAACCTGTCACCCCGGATATTATAAATGGACTCAATGGCTCTTTTTACAGCTTTATAAAAAAGGTCTTGCATATAAAAAAGATGCACCAGTCAATTGGTGCCCGAGCTGTCAAACCGTACTTGCCAATGAACAGGTAGTTGAAGGTAAGTGTGAACGCTGCGGAACTGATGTAATTCAAAAAAAGATGGATCAATGGTTTTTCAAAATTACCCAGTACAAAGATGAGCTCATTTCAGGACTTGACCAAGTAGATTGGCCCAAAGCCACCAAACAACAACAGATTAACTGGATTGGGAAGAGTGAAGGCGCTCTTATAAAGTTTGAGCTGTGTCATTCTGATCCCGACGTTATGTCGGGAGAAGAATCCAGAAAAGACATGGATCCTTCGGTTTCACCTCAGGATGACACTGGAGAAATTAAAGTTTTTACGACCGCGCATGATACCATATATGGCGCGACATTTTTGGTCGTCGCGCCAGAACATGAGATTATCAATGAAATCCTAAATCCCAAATCCGAAATCCTAAATAATACTCAAATATCAAATGATCAAATTCAATTAATCGAACAATACATTAATCAAGCCAAGTCTAAAACAGAAGAGGAACGATTGATTAATAAAGAAAAAACCGGTGTTTTTTCAGGTCTTTATGCTTTTAATCCAGCTTCACAAAAAGAAATTCCTATTTGGATTGCAGACTATGTACTAGCTCAATATGGTACGGGCGCTATAATGGCTGTACCAGGGAGTGATGAGCGTGACAATCAGTTTGCTAAGAAATTTGAGCTCCCCATCACCTATGTCGCTCAAAAAAATGGTAGTTCTGACAAAGATAAATTCATCAGTTTTTCAAATGAGATTAAAGTAAATCCATCTCAATATATGCTAATAAACTCAGGTGAATTTAATGGACAGGACTTTACAGAAGGACGTGAAGGCATCATGAAAAAGCTAGAAGACATGGGTGTTGCTAAACGAGAAACTACGTACAAACTCCGTGATTGGCTTATATCCCGACAACGTTATTGGGGAGCTCCGATACCCATTGTTTATGACCCAGAAGGAAAAGCTCATATGGTCAAAGAAGAACATTTACCGTGGATGTTACCTACGGACGTAGATTTTAAACCAACCGGCGAAAGTCCTTTACGACTATCGAAAGAATTTAAAGAGCGAGTAGAGAAGTTGTATGGGAAAGGGTGGACCCCAGAATATGACACCATGGATACATTTGTGGATTCATCATGGTATTACCTTCGCTACACTGATCCTCGAAATGAGAATGAATTTGCACGGACGGATGCCATGAAAAATTGGATGCCGGCAGATTTCTATATGATTGGTCCCGAGCACATTGTACTTCATCTTTTGTACAGTCGATTTTTTACCAAATTTTTACGTGATGAAGGATATTTGAGCGTGGATGAACCATTTCAAAAAATGCGTCATCAAGGCATGATTCTTGGACCAGATCACCGAAAGATGAGTAAAAGTAAGGGGAATGTCATAAATCCAGATGACGTGATGAAAGAGTATGGCGCTGACACCTTACGGTTATATGAAATGTTTTTAGGTCCTATAGATCAAGATAAGCCATGGAGTGTAGAAAGTGTTCAGGGGCAATATAGGTTTTTAAAACGGGCGTGGAGTTTGTTTGAGTCATTACCACCCCGTCCTCGACAGGAAGTCGAGTCCACCCCTCCTTATAAAGGCGGGGAGTCAAAATTTGAGAAAGCTCTCCTCCTTCCTAAGGAGGAGTATTCCCGACGTAACGTCGGAGACCCCCTTTCTGAAGGGGGAACTAAGAAAGATCTCCCTTTTGAAGGGAGTACCCGAAGGGGGAGGGATGTTTCTCAACTTCTTCATAAAACTATAAAGAAAGTGGGATCAGATATAGAACAGCTCAAATTTAATACTGCTATTTCGGCAATGATGGAGCTCCTCAACAAGATTGAGGCAGAATTAAGAATGAAGAATTACGAATTACGAATTGAAGATGCCAAGAAGTTTTTAAAGATTCTTTCACCTTTTGCGCCCTTTATGACCGAAGAGATATGGCGTAATCAATTAGGTGAAAAAGAATCGATTCATACAGCACCATGGCCAGAAGTTGACGAATCACTATTGGTAGAATCTACCATAACGATCCCTGTTCAGGTGAACGGAAAAGTACGCGGACGGGTAGTAATTGGAATAGGCGACGATGAAGAAAGTGTGGTTGCTGCAGCAATGCAAGATGAAACCATCATTGCGTTTATCCCCGAGAAAAAATATAAGAAAATTATATATGTGAAGGGGAAGATCTTAAACATCATTGTCTAATCCCCTTCAGGGTCTCATTCCCTGACATTGTGCGTCGGATGATTGTCATTCCCGTGAAAACGGGAATCCAGACTGGATCCCGCATCAAGTGCGGGATGACAGAAGATACCCCGATGCTTTACGTTGGGGAATAATAATGTGGGCCCTGCGGGATTCGAACCCGCAACCAATAGCTTAAAAGGCTACTGCTCTACCATTGAGCTAAAGGCCCAGAAAGACAATTGTAACAATTATACCTTACCAATGCAATACAACAGTCACATTCTAGAAAACAAACTCCGAACGATATATATCGACACTGATTCGTTTCCAAGTTTTACGGCATTACTTTTAGTGAATGTTGGATCACGAGACGAATCCGCTTCCCTCAGTGGCATGTCTCACTTTGTAGAGCACATGACGTTTAAGGGATCAAAAAAATACCCCACAGCTTTTGACATATCTTCTGAAATCGAAGGAATTGGTGCAGTAGTCAACGCATATACTTCAAAAGATCACACGGGATATTGGGTGAAAGCTCCCATACATCAGGCAGAAAAGGTAATAGACGTAATGGCTGATATGATACTGCATTCGAAACTATTAAATGAAGAAATGGATCGAGAAAAGCAGGTGATTATAGAAGAGATAAATATGTATGAAGATATGCCCGCTCGAAAAGTTTCCGATATATTTGATGAAGTACTTTTTAAAGGAAGCTCTATGGCACGAGATATTGCCGGAACGCCTAAAACAGTCTCAAGCTTCACCCAAGCACAGGTGAAGTCATTTATGAGTACCCATTATCATCCAGAATCTTCACTCCTTGTCATTTCAGGGGGCATAAACAATCATGTAGATGAGCTAAAATCAAAAATCAACAGTGCGTTTGGTAGGTGGAAACAAGGTAAAAAATACGAACGTTCTGAAATAAGCGTTGTGCAATCTGAGCCAAATCTACATATTCATACCAAAGAGACTGAGCAATCCCATGTGTGTTTGGGATTTAGAGCATTTAGTTATAATGATAAGCGAAGATACGCGCTTACGGTCCTTTCTGCCATATTGGGCGGGGGCATGTCTTCCCGTATGTTTATACAAGTTCGAGAACGGTTGGGACTCTGTTATTATATTTCTACCGGTCGTGAATTATATGAAGATACTGGATATATCGTAACTCAAGCTGGAGTAAAAAATGATATTCAGACCATGCAGAAAGCCTTAAGGGCAATGTACAAAGAGCATTCATCGTTGGCTAACGGTGAGGTAACAACTACCGAGCTGACTCGAGCAAAAGAACTTCTCAAAGGGCGACTGATACTCTCTTTGGAGGATTCACACAGTATGGCATCGTTTATAGCAGGACAAATTCAAATGAGAGGGGACTACCTCACCCCAGAGGAAATTCTTAACCATATTGATGCGGTTTCTGAAAGTGATATTACGAGCCTTGCAAAAGAATTATTTACCCCAAATAATATGACTATAACGGCAATCGGTCCCCTTGCTACCAAAGATATCAACCTTGCTGATGTGCTATCATAAAGGATGCTTATACTCATTTGGCTATTTATTATTGGATTATTTATTGGATCTTTCTTAAATGTATTAGCCGATAGACTCCCTCGGGGTGAAACAATTCTTGGACGAAGTAAATGTGAATCATGTAAGCATGTATTGGCATGGAATGACCTCATTCCCGTCATTTCTTACTTGAGCCTTCATGGGAAATGTAGGTATTGTAAAAAGATATTCTCATCTGAATATATGTGGGCAGAAATTGGTACGGGCGTGATGTTTTCACTAACCTGGTATTTATCTGAGCTTAATCATTTTCAACTGAGTCAGTCGGTTATATCCCTTGGACTCATATCAGCGCTGATCGTCATGTTTCTTGCAGATATGCGATACAAGATCATCCCTGATAGTATGCAAGTGGCATTTGGGCTCTTGGCTGTTTTGATGCATTCTCTTTCTTTTATTCGAGGAGATATTGAGACTTCAATATATGTACAGCGGTTTGGCAAGATGCTTTTAGATGGAATTATTGTCATGGGACCACTCCTTTTAATTTTTCTCATTACGAGGGGAAAGGGTATGGGATTTGGAGATGTGAAGTATAGCTTTGTCCTTGGACTTTTGCTGGGAATGTGGAATGGATTCATAGCATTATATATGTCATTTGTGTTGGGAGGAATAATAGGAGTTTACTTGCTCTTTGTAAAAAAAATGGACCGGAAAAAATCCATCCCCTTTGGCCCGTATCTCTTTATTGGTACATACATAATGTATTTTTTTGAAACCGATATTCTCCTTTTTATTCAACGAATCTATGGGTTTTGATATGTTAAAATTGGTTATCAATTATTAATTTCATTATTTCATGAAAGAACAAACACTCGTTATATTTAAACCCGATTCAGTTGCGCGCGGATTAGTAGGAGAAATTACCACTCGATTTGAAAAAGTTGGGCTTAAAATGGTTGCTGCTAAAATGATGATGGTAAGCCGTGAACTTGCTGACAAACATTATCCAGCGAGCAGGGAAGCATTTATCAATGGCATGGGCGGCAAAACGCTTGAAAACTATCAAGAGATGGGTATCGACCCGGTAAAAGAGGTAGGAAGTGCTGATCCTCATGAAATTGGCTTGAAGATTCGTGAATGGTTGGTAGATATGATCATTGCTGGCCCCGTGCTTGCTGTTGTTCTTGAGGGACCTCATGCCGTAGAGCTCGTGCGTAAGATGGTAGGACATACCCTTCCCATAAAGTCTGCGCCAGGCACCATTCGTGGCGATTACTCATTTGATTCTTCAGCGTTAGCAAATGAAGGAAGGCGACCTATAAAAAATCTCCTTCATGCATCAGGCGAGCTTGAAGAAGCCAAATATGAAGTGAATTTATGGTTTACATCCCAAGAAATTATGACCTATGAGCTTTCTTCAGAACAAATCATGAAATAAGCATAGGGAGCCCCTGTAGTTAAACGGACATAACAGTCCCGTCCTAAGGGATAGTTCGGGGTTCGACTCCTCGCGGGGGCACAGTATGTCAAAACACGACTCTGACTATTATCGAACACTTATACTTCGTACGATCGGGAACTTTCTGATTTTCTCATCACTTTTCATGATCGGAAAGACGTTCTATCAACCCATTCGAGAAGAAGTGCGCTATTTTATAAACGAACGTGCTAAAAAAGAGTATATAGTCGCTTTGTCCCAAGAAGAAGGGAAATTACTCATCGAACGCGATTTTAGTCCGTCCGTGCAAGGTGGATCACTCAAGAAACTTAAAGATGAGCAAAGCGTTGAAGTTATGGTTCCGGTAGATCCGGAGTATAGCTTGGTCATTCCTAAAATTGGTGCTAATGCGCCTGTCATTCCAAACGTAAATGCCGCTGATCGTGAAGAATACCTCGAAGCATTGAAAAGTGGAGTTGCTCACGCACAAGGTACGGCATTTCCGGGTGAAGGCGGACACATGTTTCTCTTTGCGCATTCAACTGACTCTCTCTGGAATGTGGGGACGTATAATGCGGTCTTTTATCTGTTATACAAATTAGAAGAAGGAGATGAAATTAACCTGTTCTACGAAGGGCAACGATACATCTACCGAGTTACCGGTAAGCAAATCATCGATCCATCTGAAGTAGAGTACCTTACTCGAAAGACAGATAAAGAATTTCTTACGCTTCAAACCTGTTGGCCACCCGGAACTACGCTTAAACGGCAGTTGGTCTTTGCAGAACGGGTGTCGGATTTGTAGTGCTTGTCATACTCACCACGATATGATTTACTGTCATCCTCGCGGAGGCGGGGATCCATAAAGAGAGCCTGGATCCCGCATCAAGTGCGGGATGACAAGAGCTTACCGTATTCCAACAGAATATAAATCTCCATACTCATTGAGTTGGGGATTCAGATTTATGACCACGATCAAGTTCCAATCCGGTGATATGCCAAAAAATGAATTATCATAGGGTCCTGCATATACGATTTCCTTATTGGTCCCGTCATACTGAATCATTACAATTGCTCCTTCTTCTTGAACTGCCACATAGTCACTGGTTGGATACCACTTTACACTCTTCTGATTATCTGCTTCTATGGGAATACGGAAGTTTTTGTCTTCTTTTTTATCATATATATACATGGCTCCTGCCTGTACATCACGCTCTTCTTGTGTTTGATTGGCACCTATAAGCGGTGGATTTATAACAAGCGGCAGAGTTCCATCTTCCTCAGCAATATATAAAACCTTTTTTTCATCGGGAGACAATGAGATGATTTGAAATGAATCTGAAGCGATCTTTTCAAGTTCGGGTGGGAATGTTTCTATAATTTTAGTAATTTCAATATCTCGTTCTTCTTTCCAGGCAGCCAAAATATTGTCACGAGATGAAGTAACCTCAATAAGGTCTCCGTTTTCTTGATCTAAGGAAATGAGGTATGAAACAGTGGTTTCGTCTTCACGCACAAAATTCAAGATGCTTTGCTTATGGTTTGGGTCAAAATCAGCAGTTACATTGCTCATATCTAGATCTTGCGGAAGAATAGAGGCCAACATCAAAAGCTTGAGAGGGGGGAATATCACCGCGGGTCTGTTGGATGGCTCAAATAAATACACTCCATCTTTTTCAATATCCCCAGTTTTACTCATTACTATAATCTTGTCTGTATTTTCTATTGAGAGAACCGTCAATATGCCTAAATTCGTAAGGGGGGTGAGAGATGGATTTTTGGAAAAGAGAATGGCATTCAAGCTCATCACTATTTCACCTTTGAGCGATACATCCTTCTTCCAACTGGTGTAACCTTCTTTTCGAACCTCAACGCTATAGTGGCCATAAGGAAGGGTTAGATTTTCATCGGTTGCACCTACCAGCTCATCATCTATGAATACCGATGCTGGCTTTGGGTTTGAAGTGACTGAAAGGATTCCCGTTGACGATATAGTTCGTTCTTCTATGTTAAATCGGTAACCTCGTGCATAGGCAATTACGCTCATGAGTACCAAGATGAAGATTACTCCAATAATGATGCGGGGAACTATATTTTTTGTGGTGTCAATTATTATTTTCATGGTTTAGTTATGTCATCCCGACCAAAGTGGAGGGATCCCTCGACTTCGTTCTACTCCGCTCGGGATGACGATGCCTATCTACAGGGCATCGTCATATTATACAATAGGAAGTAATACATATGTTTTTTAATAGAAAGATAGGAATTGATCTGGGAACTGCAAATACGCTCGTATATGTTGCCGGCAAAGGAATCGTATTAAACGAACCTACGGTGGTGGCATATTCCAAGGACGACAAGTCGGTATTGGCGGTGGGGGAAGATGCGCGGGAAATGCTTGGTCGCACCCCTGGCTCAATTATCGCAGCCCGCCCCATGAAGGAAGGAGTCATAGCTGATTTCACCACAACCTCCGCCATGATTACATATTATATGCGTAAGGCTTTGGAAGGGCGTGTATTTTGGCCAGAAGTTATGATTTCTATTCCAGGAGGTTCATCTCAGGTAGAAAAACGAGCTGTGGTAGCAGCTTGTAAAAAGGCGGGAGCAGGTGACGTATACCTTATTGAGGAGCCCCTTGCTGCGGCAATTGGAGCGCGGATACCCATATCGCAACCATCTGGACACATGATTGTAAATATTGGGGGCGGCACGGCAGAAATTGGTATATTATCGCTTGGTCAATTGGTGGTATTCAAAACAGTTCGTACTGCAGGTAATAAACTCGATGAATCCATACTCGAACACATGCGAAAAAAGCACAACTTGCATATCGGTGAGCGCACGGCAGAAGATATAAAAATGAAAATAGGAAATGCACATGTAAAAGATATTGTAGAAAAAGAAGAAGTAATAGAGATAATGATGGAAGTAAAGGGCCGTGATACACAAACAGGGTTACCCCGGGTCATGAGTGTAGGTGAAGTAAGCATAAATGAAGCAGTTGCCAAACCTATGAAACTCATTATTGAAGGTGTAAAGGAAGTTCTGAGTCAAGCTCCTCCTGAACTTGCAGCTGACATAGTTGAAAAAGGAATCGTATTATCGGGAGGAACATCGATGCTTAAAAATATCGACAAATATGTAACCTATTACACCGGTGTGCCTTCATTTATAGTTGAGGAGCCACTGTTTTGTGTGATCCGAGGAATTGGCATGGCAATAGAGAATTTAGACAGTTACAAGAAGGCAATTCGGTAATAGGGTAAAAATATTTAACTTATAATACAAAAATAGGTTAAATTGCTTAATTAATAATATTAATAGAAACAGAAAAAATACTGATAAGTAAGAGGATTATAGTATTTACTATAAAAATAGGTATATAACGTATAATAATTATAATTAGATTATTACAACAAGAATAATCTAATAATAAAAATTTGAACAATTTATCTAAAATCACTCAATTGGCACTAATTATTAAGACCTTAGAGTAAAAACTATATATGAACACGAATAAATATCTCAATATTGACTTTCATCCATCTTCAAAAAAAGATATCCTAGAGAAAATACTTATGTACATGAGTAGTAAATACACATTTGTACATATAGTATCTCTTAATCCTGAAAATATGGTCATGGCACAGACAGATATCGAGTATCGAAATATGCTGTCACAAAGCGATATTCAAATTATTGACGGCATAGGAACAGCAGTAGGAGCTGCGATTTTAGGATTTCCAAGCACAGATCGTTTAGCAGGGGTAGATCTTATGGATTTAGTCATACATTTAGCTGCTGAAAAGGGCTTTCGTATACTGCTGTTGGGCGGAAAGCCAAATTTGGCAGAATCACTTGCTGACTGCTATAAAAAAAAGCTCCCAAATTTGAGCGTAAAAGGCGAAATGGGCTATGTTGACATTTTAGCCTCAAAATCTGAAGAAGATGATCGAGTATTTTCTATAGTGGCTGACTACAAGCCGCAAATCATCTTTGCTGCATTTGGTTCTCCGGCCCAAGAAAAGTGGTTTTATGCTCATAAACATGAGCTAAACGGCTCAGTATGCATCGGCGTGGGTGGAGGATTTGATTTCTTAAGTGGTGAAGTTTCACGAGCACCACAGCTTATACGGTCATTTGGGTTCGAATGGTTATACCGACTTATAACTCAACCGTGGCGGATAAAGAGGCAATTGAGGCTGATTGAGTTTATACGTCTGGTACTCTTACAGAAATTTGGCATAGTATCTGCATGAGTAAGACTGTCATATCAACCCTTTCCTATTTTGCTCAATTCAATTACCCTGCTTCAATTGAGCTTCTTCACCTGTTTCATCCACACACAATATCGAAACCCTTGTTACAAAAAAAGATCGACGCATTAGTCCAAAGAAAAGATATTCGCACTATAGTAATAAATGGTGAAAAACGATATTATCTAAGCTCAAATAGGCTCAATAATTATGTATCTCGCTACGCCCTTTCCACCTATCTGATTTCGCAAACAGAACAGCATTTGAGTTTATTTGAGCTTGTTCCGATGATAAGCTATATGGGAATTTCAGGTTCACTCAGTATGTTAAATGCTGCTCACTCAAGCGATATTGACCTATTTATTATCACTTCACCGGGAACCCAATGGATGGTACGGTGCATCGTTTTGCTTTATAAAAAGATCCAATGCGTCATAAATCCAACTTTTGGTAGTAAGCTGTGCATAAATCTCATATTTGCTCAAAATGGTCTGAAAATAGGAAAGAAGAAACAGAATGAGTATATTGGCCATGAAATTCTTCAATTGAAATCAGTTTTCAATAAATCCCAGACGTATGAAATTATGCTCAGTAATAATAAGTGGATCTTAACCTTTTTCCCCAATGTTCACATAAATTCCTCCCTAGTAACACCTTATGTTAGCTTATCAAAACAGTTCAATATGATTTCTTTATTTGAGCGTTTTGTGCGAATGATCCAAATATGGTGGCTTGATAGAAAGGGATATACATTTTCCGAGCGGGGAAATCAACTTTGGCTTATACAGAAGGACTATGAAGTGAAATTGCGGAGGTAATGGGATTCGAACCCATGTGGGCGTTTTAATTCCCGCAGGTTTAGCAAACCTGTGCCATAAGCCGCTAGGCGATACCTCCTTTCGATGTCATTCTGAACCTGATTCCCACCTATGCGGGAATGACGATTGTCCAAAGTGCCGAAGAGAGGACTTGAACCTCCACGATATTGCTATCACACGCTTCTGAAGCGTGCGCGTCTGCCAATTCCGCCACTCCGGCTGGTTATCTATTTTATCATAAGTGGTGGATATACTCTGTATATAGTAATCGGGGTTACCCCTTTTACTATAAACATTCAAAATATATAACTCCTTTTGTGACGGCCTATATATCAAATATTCGTCAATAATTTACTGGTAATATTTAAAATATCTTTTGTCCCGACCTCCAAAAGTACCTTTTGTCACAATTGTTGACATTATTCATAACATAGCATATATTGAGATTAGTGGATAATTTACATAGAAATCTTGAAACAATAGGGTTAAGCGAGGAAGAAATTGCCGTATATTTGGCTGCACTTGAGCACGGGAGCACTACGGTACTTAAACTCGCACGAAATACCAAAATACCGCGTACTACAGTGTATCTTTTAATTGACTCGCTTACTCAAAAGGGACTTCTTACTCTGAGCGTTAAAGGTAAGAAAAAACAATACATTCCTTCAAATCCTCGTGAAATCCTCATTTTGGGAAAAAGTAAACAGCAACGACTTGCTCAGTCTCTTACCGAGCTTGAACAAGAGATTCCCCAGCTTGACGCATTGTATCGTACTCAACATGAGCTTCCAAAAATACACTATTATCAAGGTGTTGATGAGGTTAAGAAGATCTATGAAGCAACGCTTGAAGAAGACAAAATCTATGTACATTGCATGAGCCAAAATGCCATAGAAATCATGGGAGATTACCTCAAAAAGTATTTTAATCGCGTTATACGGCGCATGATACACACCCAAGAGATCGTGTCAGATAGTGCATCAGATAAGGTATATCAGCAAGAACATTCAACTTCTCGAAATCAGATCATTTGTATTCCATCCAAGCTGGGAACCAATACCGATTATATGATTTACAACAATAACGTAGCATTTATTACTTACAGAGCAGGCCAACCCGTAGGTGTCGTAATTTCAGACAAAGAGATTGCACACTTTGAAAAGATCCGATTTCTTATGATTTGGGAACAATTTGCTACTTCTCAAACATCTTCATAATCTTCTCAACTTCTCTATCATTTATAGCATGGTGTGGTCCGCGGTGACTCAGGAGTGCTCCAGAGAAGGTTTTCGGGATGTGCATAAGCTCATGAATGAGCGTTTTTATCTTTTCACGTTCGCTTTGTTTATCAAATCGTTTGGCATTCACCTCAATAATATAGTTGGGTTTTATACCCGCCACTTCACTAAAGAGCTTTGCCATTCCCCATATGCGCGCTATTGCTCTGGTTTTTGCATCAAAACTACGGATGCAGTGGATCTGATCGATCTTAATATGATCCATTTTGAGAGCGGGAACGAGTTTTGAGATCTGTTCTTTTATTTCTGGTGCAAGGTCGTATTTCATGTGTACATGCTATCACGAAAATGATAGATCCTGAAATGAATTCAGGATGACAAAGATTTTGATAGAATAAAGAATGCGCATATTTCATATCATCGTAGGAATAATAGCTATTGCAGGAGCATTCATACTTTCTCCGGTTTCATATGCACAAGAATCATTGGGGGAGCACATTAAAGAATTTAATGTGGCTATTTTTGTTGAAGAAAATGGCACGCTTTTAATCCAAGAAACCATCACCTATGATTTTGGAAATGAACAAAGACATGGAATAAAACGGAATATTCCTTTTGTGGTAACCAACGAAGAAGGAGAAAATTTTGCCATGGAAATAGGGATAAGTGGGGTTACCGATGAAAACGAAAAAGGGTATAGATATAAGGAAGAAGTCACAGACGAGGAAGTTCAACTGAAAATTGGTGATCCCGATACAACTATTTCTGGCATTCATACCTATGTGATTCGCTACAACGTGAGAGGAGCTTTGCGTTACTTCATAGATGCCGACGAACTGTACTGGAATGCCATAGGGTCCCAGTGGGATCTGCCCATTCTGAAAGCGAATGTGGAAGTGTATATGCCCGAATCTATAGTAGAAGAAGATTTGGAATTTCGCTGTTTTGAAGGACCGGTAGAAAGTAACGAACAATGTAAGGCTGCAAGTTCAGGAAACAAAGTAACACTTTATACCGATAATCTTCAACCTGCTGAAGGAATGACTATAGTAGTACGGTTTCCTACGGGTGTCGTGGCCATGCTTGAGCCTAAAGAAATCATACCACCAGGGGAGTCATGGTGGGGTAGGGTGTTATCTGTCCTATTTGCGATCACAGCATCTATTTGGTACGTATTTTACCCCTTGTGGCTTCCGTTCAAATGGTACCGGGACGGTCGCGATCCTTCGACTCGCTCCGCTCGCTCAGGACAAGTCCCTTCTGGACCTGTCTCCGCTTCGTTTGATCCACCGAAAATAGATGGTCGTAACCTTACTCCAGCAGAAACAGGGGCACTCATCGATGAAGAGGTGAATATCCGTGAACACGCAGCAACTTTGGTGCAACTTGCACAGCGTGGGTATTTTAAGATTGTTGAAACAAAAAAGAAAGAATTCGAGCTTATAAAATCCGCGCATCAAGCACTTAACATCAAACTTCTGCCCTATGAACAAACTCTCATCGATGGATTATTTGCATCGGGAGATACAGTTAGATTAAAAGATGCCAACCTCGTCTCAACTTTGAGTACGGTTGAAGACATGGTTTACGGTCAGCTTATAACAAACAAACATTTTCCCCATAATCCAAAAGAGCTTCGAAAAACATATGGAATCATCGTGGGACTTTCCTTATTCACTTTCAACATACTTTTGGCCATAAGCGCTGGGTTCTTTGGCAAAAATATGCCACGCAAAACACAAAGTGGCAAAGAGGCAGCAAATAGAGCAGAGTCACTCAAACGATTTCTTGAGTCTCAAGAGCGGCAACTTAAGCATCAAGCAGATAATCAGGTTATGTTTGAGAAGCTATTGCCCTATGCAATAGCATTTGGAGTTGAGCGGGTGTGGGCAGAGCGGTTCAAAGACCTAACCCTCAAAAATGCCGATTGGTACGAAACATCTGATCATAATGCATTAACAGCAGGCGTGCTTACCAATAATCTCACTTCATCGTTTGCGCCGGCATTCAAATCAGCATCAACCCCTGTTACCTCAAGTTCTGGATTCTCTTCTGGCATGAGTAGCGGGTCATCAGGCGGCGGCGGAGGGGGTGGGGGAGGAGGGAATTGGTAGGTAAATGTGATAAAATAG